>DDYJ01000166.1:0-7383 GCA_002347905.1 Comamonadaceae bacterium UBA2237
TCTAACCTCGCCAAATAACTACCCACCACAGGTTGTAGTGCGGCATTCAAGGTAGCTGTAGAGCACCGTTCGAATTCACGAATTTCGGGCAACACTTCACTAGCAACCGTGACATAGGGGTTAGGCCACATTTCCCGGACAACTTCTACTGCTTGTTGCTCATTGATTGGATTGGCGTATGCATTGATAAAGAAAATACATATTGCTTCACACCCTGCATCCAACAGCATTTGTGTTTGGGCACGCACTTGCACAAGGTCTACAGCGGTATGCAAACTTCCGTCTGCCAACACGCGTTCATCCACTTCTAAACGCAGATCGCGGGAAACGATGGGCTCGAAACTGCCTCGAAGACCCCATGTTTGGGGACGATCTCGTCGGCGCATTTCTAATACGTCTCGAAAGCCACGCGTTGTGATGATTCCCGTTCGTGCGACCTTTCGCTCTAGCAAAGCGTTGGTTCCCACAGTTGTACCGTGCACGATGGTGGCCAGCGTAGAGGCGACACCTTTTGACTGGTTACCGCTGACGCGCGCTACACCATGCATAAAGCCTTTAGCCTCCTCACCTCGGGTAGAAGGAACTTTGATAATGTGCGCAGATCCGTCTCGCTCATCTAAAACAAACAAGTCGGTAAATGTTCCGCCTACATCAACACCCACTACAAGGTGAGCAGATTCGTTGTGAAGGGGACTCATGGCTTAACTTTCTCTGAAGAAACTTTGGACGTCGTGACATAACCTAAAGCTTCATCTCTTGCTCGGGATTCAAAATCTCTGTCAATTGAACGACCCCACCCACCTCCTCCAGGCGTCTCAAGACGAACGCTCTCGCCTTTTTGGAGTTGAATGCCAAGCATCTTGGAGGCCATAGGCGGTTTATTCCATTTACCTTTGTGTTGGTATGAAAAAATATTCGGTAAAGCGTTATCACCACCGGCTATACCTTTTGGAGAAGCCTTTCCGCGTTCACCAAAAATAAACACTTCTGCACTTTTTTCGAGAAGTTCAATTTCATACACAGCCCCTAAACCGCCCCTGTGCTTGCCATCACCGCCAGAATCTGGTCGCAAAGACCATTGGGTAAAACGAACGGGATAGGCAGCTTCCAAAATTTCTAGTGGCGGAATAGTTGCTGTTGAAATGGGGGCATTGCTATGGCTCAAGCCATCACCGTCGCTATGTCCACCGTGGCCCCCACCAAAAAAACTAAACATGACCCAACGTTGTCCTTTACGCGCAGCATCAGTTCGATACCCTGCAATCGATAAAGCATTGATGGTTCCATAAGCATGTGCTACCGCACGATTGGGGTCGGCCAAGGCAACTGCACTAAAAATGACGTCGATCATTCGCAAAATGGTTTCGGTATAGCCCCCAACAGGTCTAGGACGTTCAGCGGTAATCACCAATCGATCTGGCATTACAAAGTCAACAGCGTCTAGCACGCCCGCGTTAGCAGGCACATCTGGAAACACATGTTTGAGAGCCACATAACAAGCTGCAACAGCGGTGGCGCGTGAGATGTTGACAGGCCCAGCGCATTGGGGTGAGGTACGCGAAAAATCAAGTGTCATACGATCGCCTTGGATCGTCATATCCAAGGCAATTGTCAGAGGATCATCCTTAATTCCATCGTTATCAAGAACGTCTTCAAAACTATAGAGGCCATCTGGTAAGTCGGCGATATGCGCACGCATGAGGACCAGTGCTCGCTTTCTCAACTCACCCATTGCAAGCAAAACTTTTTCATCTGTGTATTCATCTAGCAAACCGTGCAAACGTTTAACACCTAATTCCAATGCAGCCAATTGCCCATTCAGATCGCCCCATAAACTATCTGGCAAGCGAGTATTCGCACGCAAAATAGCTAAGACATCTTGATCTAAAACACCTTCTCGAACGATACGCACAGGTGGAATTTGAACCGCCTCTTGCCAACACTCCGTGGCTGCTGGGTTGTAGTTACCTGGAACTGCGCCCCCTACGTCATGCCAATGGGCAGCAGATGCGAGAAAACAAAACAACTGACCATTGCGAAAGAAGGGACGCACCAACTTAAAGTCATTGGCATGCGTCCCGCCTTCGTAAGGATCGTTGAATAGCCATGTATCGCCGTCCACCATGCCACCCCGCTCTGCAGCAATGCGTGCTGCAGCACGCACTGCAAAAGACATTGCACCGACAAACACAGGCAAACCAGACTTACCTTGAATCAACGTATCACCCGTTTGGGCGTCATACAGTCCATGGCAAGCATCGTGCGCCTCAGCAATGATGGGATTGAAAGCACTTCGGTAAAGAGTCGCGTCCATTTCATCTGCAATTTGCTCTAAACGTCCTTTGAGCACAGCGAGCGTGACTGGATCAATGGCTTGTGACTCGGATAATTTATGCATGAAGTTTCCCTTGGCTTCGTAATTTCAAAAGATTCATCAAACCTCCTGCCGCAACCATATTCATTAAAAAGTCAGGTATGGGATGGCAAGTCAGTAGCTTTCCATCTGCACATTGAATTCCATTCGAAAGTATGTTGACAGATTCTGCCTCCTGAATTTGCTCGGCCTTTGCGCAAGTCAGTAAAAGCAAACCGAGATTAAATGCATTTCGAAAAAACAATCCACTAAATGATGGCGCCACAACAGCTTTTATTCCCAGATGCACCAACACACCAGCAGCCTGTTCACGCGAAGATCCGATACCAAAGTTAGGACCAGCTACCAAAACATCGCCAGGTTGCACCTTAGTCGCAAAGTCTGGTCGAATGGCTTCTAAACAATGTTGGGCAATGACATCAATTCCATGTTTCATATATGCCCCGGGGGCTAATGCATCGGTATCAATATCAGCACCTAACTTCCATACGTAAGACTTCTCCGTTGTCATAGGAATTCCCGCACATCACTTATTCGGCCACGCAAAGCAGATGCTGCAACAGTCCATGGAGATGCCAGATAGACCTGCACACTGGCGGGCCCCATACGACCTTTGAAATTACGCGCTGTACTAGAAATGATGGTGGCGTCAGCTTCAAAAGTCGCACCATATCCTGCGCAGGCACCACAACTGTTTGGTAACACCTGGGCACCCGCGTCGCGCAAAACCTGCATTACCCCTTCTCGCTCCGCTTGCGCTTGGTCTCTTGCGCTAGCAGGAGCAACCATCAAACTGATACCCTTCGCAATTCTTTGACCACGCAACACTTGGGCCGCAGCACGTAAATCCTCTAACTTTGCTCCTGTGCAAGCGCCTATATATGCCACATCAAAAGGAGCATTTATGAAATCGGCGACTGGTTTGGTATTTGCTGGGCTATGGGGCGCCGCTACTTGTGGGCTTAAATTGGATGCATCGAAATGAAAATCTTCTGATCCAGCATCTTGATCACCTTGCCAATCACTTGAGTTTCGCAAATCTTCTTGTTTTACACCAACGCTTTGCAAGTAGGCAGTCGTCACTTCGTCTGCTCCAATTAATCCAACCTGCGCACCTAGCTCTGCACTCATATTAGAGAGCGTCATACGTTCTTGCATACCTAGTGCCGTCACAGCTTCGCCAGCAAATTCCACTGCTTGGTATTGACCGCCATTCATTCCAAAGCGTCCGATCATGTGCAGCATCATGTCTTTGGCGCATACTCCATGATGAAGTCGCCCGCTCCACAGCATTCTTAAAGTTTTAGGGACCTGCACCCAAATTTCACCAGTGACTACTACGCCAAGCATCTCAGTAGCCCCAATACCGAACATATAGGTTGCAAAAGCTCCGCCAGTTGGTGAATGGGAATCTCCTCCCACACACATCATCCCAGGATGCAAATGGCCACGCTCAGGCAAAACGACGTGGCAAATTCCTTCGGAATCAATGACATTGGGCAACTTCCACTCTTTTGCTGTATCTCTGGCTATTTGAACAATTCGCTTTGCGTCAGCGTCTTGCGCAGGAACGTAGTGGTCCATCACCAATACCACTTTAGAGGGATCCCAAATTTTGGCACCCAACTCATCCAACATAGGCTTTAAACGGCGCGGACCTGACGAGTCGTGAAACATAGCCAAATCAACCTTACACGTTACCAAATCACCTACTTCAACATGCTTTTTACCTGCTGCACGTGCGATAAGTTTTTGTGCCAAGGTTTGGGGCATGGTGACATCAGCAGAGTTAGTTAAATTCATTCTGGCTTAGCTCCGGAAAATTTAACAACTTCGCGCCAACGATTGATATCACCCGACAGAAATTTAGAAAACTCTTGTGGGCTATTCCCTACGGGAGTAGCCCCTTCTAACTCAATGCGTCGTTTTACTTCAGGACTGTTAACAGCAAAACGAGCGGCATCGCTCCAAGTACGCAAAAGTTCAGGGGGAAGTTTTGCTGGTGCGAATAAACCAAACCAAGCACTTGATTCAAATCCCGGTAAAGTATCTGCAATTGCAGGAACATCAGGCAAATTAGGCAAGCGATGCAGACTTGTCACACCCAAAGCCTTGAGTTTTCCAGATTTAATGTGTTGCTGGACATTTCCGACTGCAGCAAACATTAATTCCACTTGACCCGCAAGTAAGTCTTGAACCGCAGGTGCAGTACCACGGTAAGGGATATTCACGATATAAACGCCAGCCTTTAATTTAAAAGCCTCACCCGCCAAATGAAGTGACGAGCCCAAAGCACCTATTGCAAAATTAAGTTGTCCTGGCTTAGATTTGGCAAAAGCTATTAGCTCTTTGATGTTGTTGGCTGAGAGAGAGGGGTGGGCCACCAAGACTGACGGTGAGGTCGACACCATAGTAAGGGGCGTGAAATCTTTCACCGGATCAAACGGAAGATGTGGATACAGTGACGCATTGATAGCGTGGCTAGTAAAACTCATCAACAAGGTTTGCCCGTCCGGTGCAGCCCGAGCCACTAATTCTGCGGCCAGATTGCCACCAGCGCCTGGTCGGTTTTCCACTAACACGACACGGCCCAACTGTTGCCCCATCGCTTGACCAATCACACGGGCCATCGTGTCAGTACTTCCGCCAGCAGGTGCGCCCACCAAAATTCGAATAGGTGAATTGTTAGCAATTAGTGGTTGCGCTTGCGCTTGAAATGCGGTTAAAAAAACCAGTAATGCATGCAACCAAGTAGCCAAAGCAATGCGGTGGATTCTCATAATCTATCTCAAACACCCAAATAAGCTTGGCGCAAAGTATCACTGGCTAACAATTCAGTTGAAGTACCTGAAAAACGGATACTGCCGTTTTCCATCACATAGGCACGATCTGCAATATCAAGCGACTGCCCTACGTTTTGCTCAACTAATAGAATGGCTAGGCCGTCTGCCCGAAGNNCGGCCAATCGCCAACATTTGCTGTTCACCCCCACTCATAGTTCCAGCAAGTTGCGCAGTTCTTTCCTTTAATCGAGGAAAAGTATCGAACACCCGATCCATGTTTTCTGACAATCTTTCGCGAGCACGGGTGAAAGCGCCTAACTCTAAGTTTTCTAAAACAGTGAGGTTAGGAAATACCTTACGTCCTTCCGGAACTTGTATCAACCCAGCTTGTACTATTCGTCGGTAGTGCGCTCCCGTTAAGTCTTTACCATCAAAAACGACTCTTCCGCTTCGAATTGGCACTAAACCAGACATCACGGCATTGAGAGTGGTTTTACCAGCACCATTACTCCCTAACAAGGCAATCAACTCTCCGTGTGAAATACGAATATCAACGCCGCGCAAAACCTCAACCGCACCATATCCAGCGCGTAAATTTTCGATAGAAAGCAATTCACGCATGGGTTACCTGCTGCGATTTGAGCAAACGCGCGGCGGTACCGTGACCTAGATAAGCCTCTACCACTTGCGGGTTTTGCGTTACCTCACTGGGCGTACCCTGGGCAATAAGTTGTCCTTGCGCTAAAACCCATACGTGTTGTGCCAAATTCATAACGGCTTGCATCACATGTTCAATCATCAAGACGGTGACACCACCATCAACCAAGCCATGCACCACAGGTAGCATCTCTTGAATTTCTTGAGGATTCAAGCCAGCTAACACCTCATCCAAAAGCAACAACTTAGGTTGTGTAGCCAAAGCCCGCGCTAACTCCAGACGTTTGCGCCCAGCAACTGTTAAATCGGCCGCGGGCTTATCCAGTTGCGCATGTAAACCTAGGCGTTTGGCAACTTCCTCGGCGGCATGTAATGCCTCATCACGGCGCGCAAACTTAAGATGCGCACCCACTGCAATATTCTCACGAACTGTTTGGGATGCAAAGGGTTGCACAATTTGAAATGTTCGCGTCAATCCAAGCATAGCGTTGAGATGTGGCGCGCGCCCAGTAATGTCAACACCATCAAAAAAAATCTGGCCAAGATCAGGACGCAGAAATCCTGACATAAGAGCGAACAAAGTAGTTTTCCCCGCACCATTAGGACCGATCAATGCGGTCAAACTACCAACTGGCACATCCAAACTCACATCTTCTACAGCTCGCAGACCACCAAATGCACGGGAGATATTTTTGACCTCTAATAAGTTCACACATGCTCCTTACCAATTGAAGGAGATTTGGATGAGTTTTTAAATAGATGAAATCTGCTACCAGAAATACCGCGTGGCATGAACATCACTATTAAAACTAATACAGCACCATAAACCACCATATTTATGCCAGGCAATTGACCAAACAAATTACGCGTGACATCCGCCAAAACATGCAAGGTCAGCGCACCAACCACAGGACCCCACAAAGTGCCCATGCCACCAACAATAGCCCCAACCAGAGCTTCTACAGAAGTATGTGGTCCAAAAGCCAAACCTGGATCAATGTATTGGAAAACTTGCACATAAAACGCACCACCAGAGCCCATCAAAGCACCTGAAATTAAGGTGGCCCAAAGTTTGACTAAGAAAGGATCTACACCAATTGCTCTGGCGGCGTCTTCGTTATCACGCACAGCTTGTAAGTAGGCGCCAAAACGAGAATGACGTAGCCAAGCGGTGGTGCACAAAGCTAAAGTCACCAATCCTAAAACCAGCCAAACATAGCCAGCCCTTGAAGCAAATTGCATATTACTGAATGACTCACTTAAGGGAAGCATCAGGCCAACACCAGCCCCAGTAAAGGCAACAGATAGGGCCACAATCCTGAATACTTCAGCAAAGGCCAAAGTTACCAACGCAAAGTATGAGCCTTTCAGTCCATAACGAAAAGACAAAGCGCCAACACATAAACCTACCATAGCGCTCACGCCTATAGCCAATAACAAAGCGATCCAAGGGTTACAACCCAAATGGACCTGTGCTATCACTTGCACATAGGCCCCTGTTCCAAAGAAAAGCGCATGCCCAAAAGAAAACTGACCACCAAACCCACCCAAAATATTCCAAGCTTGCGC
>DDYJ01000166.1:7464-15929 GCA_002347905.1 Comamonadaceae bacterium UBA2237
AAGACTGCAATAAAAATCATAAAAATACCAACCTGCCCGAGCGATTCTCCTAAATACAAACCACCGATAGACTCGACTACACCTATCAAAAGACCGCCCACCAAAGCCCCTACAAAACTACCCATGCCTCCTAAAACCACGATCGTGAAAGCCACTAAGACGAATCCACTTCCCACCATGGGATTGACGTAATAAGCAGGTAGTAAAAAGCAAGCAGCAGCACCTAAGCAAGCTGACCCGATTCCAAAACACATTGCATAAACGTGGTCAACATCAATACCCATCAAACGCGCACCGTGTTTTTCTTTGGCTACAGCACGAATGGCGCGCCCCAAAAAGGTAAAGCGCATGACAGCAAGCAATATGACTGATACAACCAATGCTCCTACAAACGCCACCAATTTAGGAAGCGCAATCATCGCTGGCCCGATGCTGATAGTAGTCAAGGTATAGGCAGTCTCTATATTTCTTGTGTCAGACTTAAAAAATAGCAAGGCCAAATTCTCAAGAACAATCGAAATTCCTAAAGTGACCAACAAAATATTTTCGTCCTTGCCATGACTGGCACGATTGATAATGCCACGCTGCAATACATAGCCAAATGCAAACATTGCGGGCACCACTATCGGCAGGGCCAGATAAGGATCCAGACCGATTTTTTCTTTAAGAAAATATACGCCATACAAGGCCACCATCAACGACGCTCCGTGCGCGAAGTTGATGATGTGCAAAACGCCGTAAATCAAAGTCAAACCCAACGCAATCAATGCATACACAGCACCGGTCGTGATGCCGTTGAGCACTGAAGCAAAGAGAATCGACAGATCAAACATGGCTTAACCCATTTGGGCTTAACCTATCTGGGCTTAACCGTTCAAAGGAAAAATAGGTTCAACTTCGCGGTAATCACGTGGAATGATGACCTTGATGTCGCCTTTGACTACTTGGGTCATCAAAGGTTGTGCTCCCATGTTTTGGCCATTGACAAATTGTGTAGCGCCGTAAGGCATGATGTGATCAGAGAATGTGCTCTTATTCAATGCATCAATGATCGCTGCGCGGTCTGAAGACTTCGCACGTTCGATGGCGTCGGCCAGTAAACGCATTGCTGTATAAGCCATGAATACCTCGTAGCTAAAGAATAAGTTTTTAGCTTCGACACGTTTTTTGAGTTCTAGCGAACGCTTATCTCGCGGATTAAACCAGTGGTTGCAGTCAATGATGCCGTTAGCAGCATCTGGAAATTCTTTAACAAATTTATAACTAGAAGCGGCACCCCCCAAAACAGAATAGATGGCCTTGGGCGTTACTTTTTGCTGCTGCATGGTTCGTACCAGCAAAGCGTATTCGTTGTAGTAGTTAGCAGGAATGACAATATCAGGGTTGACTTGCTTCATTCGCAAAACGATATTGTTGAAGTCTCGTGTGGGATTCGCATGTTTGACTATTTCTTTCACATCGTAACCATAGCCAGGCAGTTCACGCGCCAACAAATTAGCAGTACCCGTTCCAAATAGCGATTCCTCATGGATGATCATCACTGAGCGCGCAGGCTTACCTGCAGCCGTGTTGAGTACGTGTAAGTTGGCAACAGCAACCTCGGCACATTTTTTATAGCCTGGACCGAATCGGAAGGTATTTTTCAAACCGCGCTCTACGATTTGATCAGCAACACCCACGTCCACCACGTGAGGCAAGTTGTACTTAGCAGCAGCTTGCGTTGTAGCCAAACAAATAGCGGAAGCGAAAGCGCCCACAATGGCACTAACACCTGCTTCGTTCATCTTTTCAACTTCAGCGGCACCCGCTTGAGGAGTGGACTGCGCGTCACCCAATAAGGCTTCAATCTTGGCACCACCTAGGGACTTGATACCACCTAATTTATTGATGTCATCAATAGCCATCATGACTCCTTCACGGCATTGCTGGCCGGAGTAAGCAAGTGCACCTGTCACGGGATGCAATACACCTACTTTCACCGTTTTTGGCTGAGCGCCACCAACTAGAGGAAATGCCATAGCTGAAGCTGCGGCTGCCGACTGACCTATAAATTGACGACGTGAAGTCATGATGTGCTCCTTTGAAAAATTAATGGAAATTGGCTGATAACTCTTTACTAACCCAAACTTTGGCATCGATACTGCCCACGCGAGATAATTGCATTTGGTATTCATAGCGATCTGGACGATACAAACCATGTAACCACTGTATGGGTTTGTCATCGATGTCAAAAATAAGTCGATTCACAGACAGCAATGCCGAACCTATTGCTACATCTAAATGTTGTGATGTGTTAGCGTCAGCCAACTTTGCAGAGATAGTTTGCTGTGCACGCCCTACCCTGACACCAGACTCTTCCAGCAAGACAAGAATGGGTTTGCGCTCTAATTCTTTTCGCCCAAATCCGCTGGCGAATTGTTCTGGCACCCAAGTTGTGATGTGCGAGAGTGGCCCTTCTTTGGTGTAGCGTACTCGCTGCGCTTTTTGCACAAGTGCATCTTGGTTTATTTGTAAAGAACTGGAGACGTCCAATGGGGCGGGAATACGTTCTACCGACAACACCTTTACCGAAGTCCGCAAACCCATACTGACCAAGTTTTCAAGTAGCCCAGTTAACCGAGCCTGTTGCCTTTTGTTAGAAATTTCCTTGGTGGATTGAGGATTGTTCCGTCTCAATAATGATCTTGTACCGCGCCCAGGCTCCCTGCTAATCAACCCCTCTTGCGCCAGTTGGGCCAATGCGCGCCGCACTGTCACCCTAGCCACAGAAAAATGCTGCATTAATGCAAGCTCACCAGGAAAACCTTGAGAAAACTTACCTTCATGCAATTGTTCTCGCAGGACCAAGTAAACCTGATGGTATTTGGGCAGCGGCATATCGTGCGTCATAGATTAATCATGGATCAGTCCTATTGATCTGTCAATAGGACATTTGAATGACAAATGTCGCAAATGTAAATAAATCTAATGCGTCTACGCTATCTGAGCTGTCAACATAAACCCGACACCCATCCCAGTCCCATAAACCAAATGGCTAGATAAAGAGACCAAACAAGCGCATAAATGTTTGCTACCAAGCATCCTGAACCTAGTCATTTGCCCTGCCCCACCGCCCACACCATGGGCGTGCTGCTGAGGTATTTACGTAAAACTTCGGTTGCTTGGGTAGCGGTGACTTGCTCAATCGCTTTGTCAAACTGCACGCGTGCCATAAAGTCGTAGCCGTCGGACAAAGCGTTGGCCATGGTGGAAGCAAAATTACTTTCCTTACCCAAATAAGCTTTACGGCGCTCAGCCCAAGTTTTTTTAGCACGCTCTATGTCGGCGTCAGTGAGTCCATCACTCAAGACGCGTTGCAAAACAGATTTGAGTTTTTCCATCGCCTTGTCCGCTTGGCCAGATGCAGAGGTGGCATACACCGTGATGGTGGTGCGTTCATCGAGCATGGAACCATTGATACCCATACCCGTCGAATAGGCTATGCCTTCTTTTTCTCGCAACTCTTTCCATATCAAGCTGCTGGCATTTCCGCCAATGACCTCCACAGCTATTTGTAAGGCCGGGAAGTCTTTAGATTTGCGACTGAGAGCGACCACCGCGTTGCCTGTCACTTTGGCATTGGTGGTGTCAGGCATTTCAATGCGGATGGGTGTTGTGTCTACAACTGAGGGAGCGACTGGGTCGGGTACGCGTTGATAGGCGATTTCTGCTTTATTCGAGACGGCAGTTTTAGCCCATACAGCACGCACGTCGGATTCTTGTAAATCACCCACCACACCAACACGCGCGTGGGATATTTTGGCGAAGTCCCTCACGCAACTTTTAACCTCTTCGTAGGTCAAAGACTTGATTTGCGCCATTTGATTCGCATAGGTTTGCGGCTTACTCCAATGCCCCGCAGGGAAATTATCAAAACGCAAGCTGCTGGCGTTATCTGCCAGGGAGACCGGATTTTTAAGTTGTGATTCGTAATAGGCAATCAGCCCAGATTTATGGCTGTTGAACTCTTGGACTGGCAACAAAGGGTTAGCCCACACCGAAAAGACAAGCGCAAACGCATCGAGCAGATTTTCACGCGGCACTTCCAAGTAGATACCAGATAAACCGATATTCCAATTGGCCTTCAACTCTTCCATACGGCGGTTCAATTCATCACGCGTCAAGCCGTTACCACCAAATTTCATCAAGGCACCTGCTGCACTGCAGGCAGTCCTTCTGTCTTTTAATGTCTCTGCAGAACCGTAATCGTTTTCAAAAACAAACCAAACCTTGTCGCCTTGGGTTTTGCGAGAAATGAGACTTGCTTGTGCTCTATCACCGTCTAAATTAAAAGTTCGGGTAGCTTGTGCCAATTCCATTAATGACTTTGGTGCTGGGTCCGCTTTAGAAAAAATGCTAGGCCACAACTTGCCATCCACCCTTGAAACGGCGGGAGCTGGAGGCGAAATAACCACCGGCGCAGGCTTGTCTAAATGCCTTAGCAGCACATCACTGCGGTTGATCGACACCAGCCACTTTCTGAGTGCGGCATTGGCCTCTTCAAGTTGCAAGGATTTCACCAGATCTCGCACCCAAAACATCAGTCGCCAATCCCCAGCGACTTCGTGTTGTGAGACTATTCTTGCGATGGATTCGTGCGAATCAAAGGCACGCTCCATTTCATTCAGTTCAGCCATCCTCGCGCGCTCTAATTGCGCTTGGGTTACGCCTTTGCTCGCGGCGTCTTGAATATGTTGGATCAATTGTTTCGATAAAACTTCTGCATCGGCCTCTTGCCCGGCCTTGGCAATGGCAACGAAGCGGCCGTAATCTGCATCACTGGATGTGTAGCAATAGGCCGACACAGCCAATGCACGGTCTACGACCAAGTCTTTTCGCAGACTTCCCCAGTCGGCATCGCATATCGCTGCAGCGGCCAAATCCAACGCATGGACATCGCGCTCGGTAACACCGGGTAGCTTCCAGGCACTGGCAGTTAGCGTGGTGCCCACAGATGCAAACAACTCACTGCGTTGCGTCAACGCTTGCGGACTATCGAATGTCCAATTTTGTTGCCTGATACTTGAGGGATTTTTAGCGACTGCAAATTGTTTGGTGGCAAGCGTCAACACACGTTGGTAATCAAAATTTCCTGACACTATCAGTGCAGCGTTATCGGGTCGGTAATGTTTGCGATGGAATGCACGCAAGGCCTCATAGCTAGTGTTTTCAATATCTGTCCTGGCGCCAATCGTGGAACGCGAATAGCCGTGCCATACAAAACTATTACGCCCAAGTGCATCAAACACCAGGCGCGAGGGGTTGCGTTCTGAGTTTTCTAACTCATTGCGCACCACGGTCATTTCACTGTCGAGGTCTGCTTTGGTGAACTTTGCGCGAATGAAGCGATCTGCCTCCAACTGAATGACTGCATCAACTTTATTTGGATCGGATGAAAGCGTTTCAAAGTAGTTGGTTCGATCTGCCGTGGTAGTGCCATTCCACGAAGCCCCCATGGCAGTTAGGTCGTCTTTGATATTTTTGCGATTCCCTGCCCCTTTGAAAAGCATATGCTCCAACAAATGGGCCATGCCAGTTTCGCCATAGCCTTCCAACTTGCTGCCGGTCTTGACCAGCAACTCCACACGGACATTACTCGCCGATGGAAATGGAATCAAAATAATTTTGAAACCATTTGCCAGCGTGTAACTAGTGATGCCACCAGCAGAGACTTCCCCAACATAGCTTTTGTCGGCAACAGCATGCGCACTCCCTTGCATGCTGTAAAAAAGCATAGTGGTACCCAACACATAAAACAAAAGTTGACCCAGCGTTTTTTTCATTCCGTCATTTCTCATTCGCAAAAATTAATATGCCTAAATTTTGACCTATTGCATAATTCCAAATGCCCGCCTAAAACGGGCGCAGTTTTCAATGCCTGCTGCATTTAGCCACCATGACTCCACTCCTCCACGATACACCTGTTTACTTAACAGCAGCTTTTTATCTATTTGTTGACTTACCCAATTACTTAGAGCGCAGAGCTGCGTTATTGGCATTTTGTGAAGCGCACAGCGTCAAAGGTTCTATTCTTTTAGCCAGCGAAGGTATCAATGGAACAATTGCAGGCGCAGCCAATGATGTCCACGCTGTTTTGGCTTATCTGCGCCAAGACCCGAAATTCGCCAAGCTAGAACACAAGGAGTCGTTTGCGCACAAACCGCCTTTTCACCGAATGAAAGTGCGTTTAAAAAAAGAAATCGTCACCATGGGTGTAGACGGTATCAGTCCTATCCATATGGCGGGCACGTATGTCAAGCCGGAAGATTGGAACGCGTTAATTTCTGAACCCGATGTAGTGGTCATTGATACACGCAACCACTACGAAGTTGACATCGGAACGTTCAAAGGTGCCATCGATCCGAAACTACAAAGTTTTTCACAACTGCCCGAGTGGGTAAAAAAAGCCAAATCGCTAGAGGCGCGCAATGGCAAAAAACCCCGTGTGGCTATGTTTTGTACCGGGGGCATTCGGTGTGAAAAATCAACTGCCTTGATGCGCACACAAGGTTTTGATGACGTCTATCACCTACAAGGCGGGATTTTGAAATACCTCGAGGTCATACCCCAAGATAAAAGTTTGTGGGAAGGCGAATGCTTTGTATTTGACGAACGCGTATCCGTTACCCATGGACTCCACGAAGGTACGCAAGAACTTTGCAGATGCTGCCGCGAACCACTCCCCGCTGATGCCAAAGCTTCGCCATTGTTTGAATTAGGCGTCAGCTGTCCTCGTTGTCATGCACACACCACAGAGACGCAAAAGCAAAGTGCACGCGAAAGACAAAAACAATGGGAAATTGCTAAATCACGCCAAAGCGACCATATTGGTACGCCACAAAGACAGCAAAAAATAAAAGCGCTTCTGCCGCAAGACGCGCCAATTCTTTATTCGTTCCGACGTTGCCCCTACGCCATGCGCGCACGACTTGCATTGCTTGTCAGTGGTATCCGCTGTGAAATGCGTGAAATCACACTCGCCCATAAACCTCTCAGCATGCTCGAAGCATCCCCAAAGGGCACCGTGCCCGTGCTGGTGCTGCAAGACCGCGTCTTGGATCAAAGCTTAGACATCATGCATTGGGCGCTCAGTCAAAACGATCCGCAAGGTTGGTCGACGGCTGGGCAACCCATGGATGAAGCAGCGCATGCATTGGTGCGAACTTGCGACGACGAATTCAAAACCCACTTGGATCGTTACAAATACCCAAACCGCTATGACTTGCCCAATGGGTTAGAAGATCGGCAAGCCGCTTGTGCATACCTCCATCAACTCAACTCCCAGTTGATGCAATCGGCATTCCTCATGGGAGAGAAGTGGTCTTGGGTGGACGCGGCGATCGCGCCGTTCATTAGACAGTTTGCACGCACCGATCGCACGTGGTTCGACGCGCAAACTTGGACAAATTTGCAAACGTGGTTAATCCAATTTGAGCAATCCAGCATATTCAGTACCGTGATGCACCGGTACAAAATTTGGTACCCAGAGGCTAAACCTGTGGCTTTTCCACCGGATTCGCCGGCTCTAAGCTTTGCGCTTACTTCGTAAATTCGCCACCGTCGACAATTACATTTTCGACAATACCAGCGCCATTTCTTCTGTTGGTGGCTGCTGCTTTGTATTCGTCTGATTGAAAGCAACTCACCGCTGACTCAAAGGTGGGGAATTCGAGCACCACGAAGCGCTTGAAGTCTTCAGGTCCTTCCATGATTTGGTACTTACCGCCACGGGCTAGCACTTTCGCACCATATTTAGCAATGATGGCAGGCACTTGGTCGGTGTATTTTTTATAACTGACGGGGTCGTTAATGATGCAACGTGATATCCAATAGGCGGGCATTTTTATTCCTTTATTTTGATTTAACTCACTACACCGATATTCCAAGGCACAAACTCATGGTCGCCGAGTCCCAATTCTTCGCTCTTGGAAGGCTTGCCAGATGCCACATCGCGAATCAAGTCAAAGATGCCTTGCGCAACTTCTGGCATAGATGCGGTGCCGTCTAACAAAACACCGCAATTGAAGTCCATATCCTCTGTGAGGCGGTTGTACATGGGGGTATTGGTCGCTAGTTTGATCGAAGGAACTGGCTTGGCACCGAACATAGAGCCTCTCCCCGTTGTGAACAAAATCATGTTGGCCCCACCTGCGATTTGTCCAGTGGCTGAGCAAGGGTCAAAGCCTGGCGTGTCCATAAATACAAATCCTTTTGTTTGGACAGGCTCGGCATAACGATAGACCTCCATCAATCCTGTGGTTCCACCTTTCATAGAGGAGCCCAAAGATTTTTCAAAAATATTGGCAAGCCCCCCCACTTGGTTACCAGGGCTCACCGCTCCGTTGATCTGCACATCACGCCCTGGTGAATACTCCTCTTTCCACCAGCGAATACGCTCGATGAGCTTCTCACCCACTTCTTTGCTG
>DDYJ01000116.1 GCA_002347905.1 Comamonadaceae bacterium UBA2237
TCTCACCAACTAACAGTGCACCTAAAGCGTCTGGGACTTTGGCCGCGCATTACGCACCTATTGCCAAATTATTTTTGATGGATAAACAAGACATAGAGCAAAAACTAGCCCAGCGAAAAGATGATTTGCCTCTTGCTATTTGGTCTAGGTCTGCTCTTCAAGTGTCAAAGGAGGCGCATTTCGACAAAAAAGCAGCCTTGCACTGGCAGCAGATGCCCATTGACCCAGCGCAATGCGCCCACGCACTGTTCGCGCAATTGCGCGCCTTTGATGCCTTTGGCGTAGGGCAGATCTGGGTGGAAACGCCGCCCTTAGAAAGCGCATGGGAAGGTGTCCACGACCGCCTACGCCGAGCCGAAACGGCAGGCCGTTAAACTATCGCGTTACCGCAAAAACTCAAAACTGCCGCCAAGCTACGAGACCCTTTGATGATCAAACTTTCATTTTCAACGTTGATGCGCATATCTGCGCTCTTAGCCGCTTGTGCTTTGGTGGGTTGCGGGGGGGCTAGTAGTACGGTTAATCCTTTGACGCCTACGCGGATTATTGCGTTTGGGGATCAGTTAAGCGCTGTTGATTCATCCGGTCATGGTACTTACACGGTCTACATTTCGGATACCAACACAACAGTTGCAAGTAGGTTGGCTGCAACTTATGGCCTCACTATGTCGAAATGTGATTATTCTTCTGTTAATTGCGTTGTTTCTTCGGGTTCAGCTGTAAGTTATGCGGAGGGTTCTGCAACTGCTAGGGTTACTGTGCCGGCACAGATCACTGCTTATTTAAATTACAACACGCCCGGATCTAGTGACTTGTTCATTATTACTGCTGGAACAAACGACATTGCAACTGCCGCCCTTACAAACGACACAACAACGATCGCCAGTGCTGCAACTGCGCTAACTTCAGCTATTCAGTCCCTGACCAATGCCGGTGCTAAGTATGTATTGGTTATGCAACCTCTCAATGTGGCAAGAACCCCTCCCTTTCTAGCTGCTAACGGTGTTCGATCTGCTGGCGCAAATGCATCTTTCAGCTCATACGCCCAAGCACTTAGTTACGATACCGGTACTGCTTGCCAATCATTTTCTTGCTTATTAAGCACCAAGCTTAATGCCGCTTACCCCGCTACTTCCTCGCATCAGCCAATATTGCTAGCAGACTTAATGTCTTATTTCAATTTAATTACAGGTACTACTAACACAGGAAGCGCTAACACCTTTTCGTCTTATGGGGTGACCAACCCAGACTTAAATGTTTGCGACAGCATATCAGTTCCTGCCACATCTATCTGTTCGCTAGCTAGTACATCTACCAATCAATACACTGGAACATCCTGGGATTACACATCTTCTGTATTTGCTTATAACTACTATTTAACCCCTTTTGCCCATCGCCTCCTAGCTGACTACATTTACAACTACAATTTCTATCGTGCAGGTTGGCGGTAACAGTTTTTTAAAACAATATTTTGAGCTAGCACCTAATTAGTGGGCTTGTCGCTAAACCAAACCCGCATCCCCAATATCCCCGCANNATTGGCAATCACAATCGGCCAAGCGGATATCAAAATTCCATAGGCTAACCAAAGCGCAATTCCTGCAGTAAACGCGCTGTACATGCCTAATGAAATTCCACTCACATCCCGTGTTTTGAAAGTCAGCCACGCCTGTGGCACAAAGCTCGCGGTGGTCAGTGTGGCGGCTAGATAGCCGATCCAGTCAATCAGTGAAACATGCATACATTAAAGTTTGTGTATCAAGGCTTTTGCGAAGCTGTCCAATCGACCAATAGATCTAGTGCACTGCGTGCGGCTTGCGCATTTGTGTGGTTTAAAACCGCTACCAAGATCAACCGCTTGCCGTTGGCGGCGTCCACATAACCTGCAATTCCTGCGACGTCGCGCAAACTTCCAGTCTTGAGATGCGCCACAGACTGTGCTTTGCTTCTTTTCAATGTGCCGTCTAAACCACTTACTGGCAAGGAGCTCATCAACTCCGACATGGTGGGCGAGCCCCACGCAAATTGCAACAAGCGCGCAAGGCCTTGGGCGCTGATGCGCTCTTCTCGGCTCAATCCAGAACCGTTGTCGAACACAGGGACTTCCCCGCCAATGCGCTCGCGCCACCAAGTTTGCATAGTCTCGCGAGATGTATCCCAACTAGCAGTACCACGTGCTTGTTGGCTCAGTGTCAGAAACAACTGTTGTGCCATCACGTTGTTGCTGAATTTATTGATATCGCGAATGACTTCAGACAAGGCAGGTGATTCAACAGAGAACACGGGTTGCACGTTGGCAGGTACGGCACCGTCGCGCACTTGGCCTACCAATTGACCGCCAATGTGCTGCCACATTCCTGCTATCGCGCGTGCAGCAAATTGTTGCGGCGCAGCATAAGCAACAGGCCAGACTTTTTCACTACACATGGCTGGAAAAATGCCCGCGAATCGGATGCGCAACGGATCAGCCCAATCTGCCCGCAAACTGCTGCGGAAGTCGCTGCAATCTGCATTCGAGAGCGGCACAGTCGCCGGAAATTGCACACCAGCCATGGGAGGCTCTAATTGGATACGCGCCACATTGGCAACACGATCTGGCACAAATTGAAATACGATGGACTTGAAGTTCACTAACAAGGCATCTGGAGCGGCGTTGTAAGGGCGCAAAGGTTCGCCATCAAAACTTGCGGGGTTACGCTCGGGCAAATCAAATGCGCTTCTATCGAGCACGATGTCCCCTTGAATTTTCTGAATACCTAGCCCTTGCAATCGCCGCATCAAAAGCCACACACGCTCTACTACCAAGCGCGGGTCGCCAGTGCCACGTATATAGACATTGCCCTGCAAGACCCCGTCACGTATGGACCCATCGATATACACAGGTGTGCGCCATACAAATGTGGGGCCGAGCAAATCCAATGCGGCGATGGTGGTCGCGAGTTTGCTCAATGACGCGGGGTTGATAGAACTTGCAGCCTCGTGGCTTAAGAGGGCAGAAGTTTTTTGTGAACCAGTGGCCTCCATGACGACGACATGTAATGCGTCCGCAGGCACTTTGACGCGTTGCAACGCGGCTACAAC
>DDYJ01000011.1 GCA_002347905.1 Comamonadaceae bacterium UBA2237
AGCGACCAAGCAAGGAGGCGCGCAAGGAAAAGCAGGCACTCAGACTGCTTCAAAGGCCTCTCCAGACAACCAAAACTCAAAGTTATCCAATCTCGAATCACTAGCCTCCCCTAATCCAAACACTGCTGCTTCGACAAACACCTCCAAGCCCACCGCGAAGCAGCGCAAACTCAGCTACAAAGAACAACGCGAATTGGAAGGCCTGCCCGAACGCATCGCCGCCTTAGAAGCCGAGCAAAAACAAGTGCAAGCTGACCTGGCTGACCCAAAGCTCTACGCCAGTGACGCGGCCAAGGTAGCGCAGCTGCACGCCCGCGATGTGGCGATTGAGTCAGAACTCATGCAAGCCCTAGAACGCTGGGAATTGTTGTCAGCCTAAATTCGTCTCTACCGTGACTCTGCAAGTGCACATTTAACGCCAGAATCGCCGGCAGACAAATCCTTAAACACAACACCGCAATACACCGATGGGACAGCTCTTACTCGTTCGCCATGGCCAAGCCTCCTTAGGCGCCGCAGACTATGACCAACTCAGCGCCATGGGTGCGCAACAAAGCCGTCGTTTAGGCGAACATTGGAAGTCACACGGCATGACCTTCGACGCCGTGCTAGTGGGCACCCTGAAGCGCCACGCCCAAACTTTGCAAGGCATTCGAGACGGATTAGGACACACGCCAGATGCGCTGCATTGGCCAGGGCTCAATGAATACGACAGCGAAGCCATCATTCGCGCCGTGCATCCAGACGCAAGTTTCAACACCAAAACCCCCGAGGGCTACAGAGAACACTTTCGTATGTTGCGTGACGGGCTCCAACAATGGATGGCGGGCACCGCGTTTCCCGTCGGTATGCCCACTTACCCTGAATTTCTGCACGGCGTGACATCGGCGCTAGACCATGTGCGCCAACATTGCGAAGGCAATGTGTTGTTGGTCTCTAGCGGCGGGCCTATTTCGACTGCCGTGGCACAGGTACTGCAAGCATCGCCCGCCACCAGCATCGAGTTGAATTTGCGTATGCGCAATAGCTCGGTGAGCGAGTTCCATTTCACGCCTAAGCGGCATAACTTGGTGGCGTTTAACAGCTTGCCGCATTTGGCAGCGCCAGAGCATAAGGATTGGATCACGCACGCCTAAAGGTGTGCACGCCAGTCCAACAACCGCCTAGATATTGGCGGCATGGCAGACTAAGTTCTGACAGTGCTTAGTGGCAAGTCCATCAACTCTTGGAGCAATTTCGCCAGTTGCTCACCAGCACTTTTCACCACAGCCGCGCCCTTGGCGGATGTAGCCGCTGCCGCATTACCCGCCGCCCCTTGTGGGTTGTAGTCCTGCATATGCCAACCTAACTTCGCACTGCGGCCATTACCCAGAATGGGGTAGGTGGCAGCGCGCTGCTGCGAAGTCGACGCAAAGTTCTGCGCCTTCGCCATATCCACAGATTCAGGCGCCAGCGCCAGCATCATCGAGGTTTCGATCTCGCCTGCGTGGATGCCAAAACGGTGCTCATCGACACTGAATTGCGCCATCACTTTTTCGTCGAGCGGCAGGTTGTACCAGCAACAGCTGTAGACGATCAACCCATGGTGCGCGCGCAATTCACGCGCCACCACGTCCATCAGCCCGACATTGCCGCCGTGGGCATTAAAGAGCAACAGTTTTTTGACTCCTGCGCGCGCGACGCTGGCACCAAGGTCACACCACTGTGCAATCACGGTTTGCGGCGAGAGGGTGAGCGTGCCAGCAAATGCGATGTGCTCGGTGCTGAGTCCCACGGATTGGGTGGGTAGTACCAACACGGGGTCTTGTTTGTCTAGATGTGTAAGCGCAGCATTGACCACACCATCGACCAACACCGTGTCCACATGCAAGGGCAAATGCGGGCCGTGTTGTTCGGTCGCGCCCAGGGGCAAAACCGCTACGGCACGCGCAGGGTTGAGTTGCGCAAAGTCTTGGCTATTCATAGCGGCCCAGCGGTGGGTGGCTAATGCGTTTGTAAAACGGGCGTCTTTGGACATAAGCGCATCTTACTTTCGAAGAAAACTACGCATCGCTCACGTCCAAGTAGGCTGAAAAAACGGATGACCAACAAGAGGTCAAATCCCCCTAGTTAACATCTCCACCATGCATACGTTTGTTATCCGCATTTTGTTTTGGTTCATTTTCCTCAGCTGTGGGGCAGGCACGGCATGGGCGCAATTTAATGTTTCGGCAAAAAGCGCCGCGGTTTCCACACCGCAAGTACGCGCCGAGTTAGTCGCGCATGCACCAGACGGCGTACAAACCGGCAAAACTTTTTGGTTGGGCTTGCAACTGCAGCACACCCGCGAATGGCACACCTATTGGCGCAACCCGGGCGATTCAGGCCTGCCCACCCAGCTTGAATTCAAGTTACCACCCGGACTGGAAATAGGCCCCGTTATCTGGCCCTTGCCCCAAAAACTCTCCGCGGGCACGCTAACAAACTATGGATTTGATGGCGATGCGCTTCTAGCGGTGGCGGTCAAAGTCACCTCAGCCTATCGCGCGCCTTCAAACGGCCAACTGCCCTTGCAATTACATGCCAATTGGCTGGTCTGCCGCTTGGAATGCATTCCCCAAGAAGGCGACTTCGCCTTGCAATTGCCCACACAAAGCAGTTTTGCGCCCCAAGCTAAGTCGTTCACCGCGCTTCTTCAACGGCAACCTATTCGACTGACCGCGCCACAAAAAGCCGCGCGCTTTGAAGGCGATTTTTTAGTTGCCACCGCTGAAGGCCTACCCGCCCAATGGGTGGGACAAAAACTTTCGGTCTTTCCTATCGACCCAGACCTGTTGGAGTCTTCGACAGACCAACATGCGTTAGCCGAGCAATCTTGGCAGGGGACTACTTGGTCCGTTCGATTGCCAGTGGGTACTGCGCGTAGTACCAGTCCCGCAAAAATAAATTGGTTGCTCACTACAAAAGTTGGCGATGCGCGCCAAGGCGTTGAATTGGTTTTGCCAGTCGCCGGAGATTGGCCCAGCCCCAAAGCCCAAGCCCAAGCCCAAGCCCAAGCCCAAGCCTTAGCTACAGCATCAGCAAACAAGGTTGCAAGTCCTGCTCCTCCTGCTGTAACTGAGGGCGGTGCATTCGGATTCATGCTAGCACTCGCTGGGGCGCTTCTAGGTGGATTGATTTTGAACGCTATGCCCTGCGTCTTACCCATTTTGGCCATCAAACTTTTGGGCTTTACCCAACATGGCACCAGCAAGCAGATGCGCCGTTTGACTGGTACGGTCTACACCGTCGGCGTCGTGGCGAGCTTTTTGGCGCTAGGTGGCGCTGTCTTGTTGCTACGCACCATGGGCGAACAGCTGGGCTGGGGCTTTCAACTGCAAACCCCAGCAGTTGTCGCCGCTTTGGCGGTGCTCTTTACCCTGATCGCTTTGAACTTGTGGGACGTATTTAGCTTGGGCAATGTATTGCCCCCAAGCCTAGCGTCCCTGCAATCGCGCCACCCCGTGGTCGA
>DDYJ01000135.1 GCA_002347905.1 Comamonadaceae bacterium UBA2237
CAAAGGTTCTGTGGCCTTCGCTGACCGCATAACGAATGAATGAATTCGTGGGTTGTAAATCTAAGATGTAGAACTTGTTGATACAAGGCGGAATCAACAGAAATGGACGCTCGTAGACTTTTCCAGTCAAAGGCTTGTACTCCAGTAGCTGAAAGTAATCGTTCTCAAAGACCACTTTGCCTTCTGATGTGGCGACGTTTTTACCCACCTCAAATACGCTCTCATCGGTCATAGACACGTGACCTTGCTGCATATCTTTCAACAGGTTTTGCATGCCTTTGGCAATGCTCTCGCCTTGGGTTTCGATCGCTTTCTTCTGGGCTTCTGCGTTAAACGCTAGAAAGTTACTGGGTGCGACCGCAGCAGCCCACTGCTCTACTGCGAACTGGATACGTGCTTTGGTTTTGGGGTCTGTTTGTGCCGCTTCTGCAAGCGACATCATGGTACGGGTATTGAGCAAATAAGTAGCTGCTGCGAAAGCAGACATAGGGTCGTTAGACCAAGCTTCAGCAGAAAAGCGTCGATCTTTGACTTGCGGAGCACCTTTGAGGCTCTGGTTCCATAGTTCTGTTGCCTCGCTGATATAGAGGTTTTGCAGTTCCTTGACCTTTTCGGGATCGAAGCTTAGCTGGGGGGCAACTGCATCAGTTTTTCCTATTTGGCTAAATGCTGCCAAGGCTTTGCCCCAATTTTCCTGCGCTACCGACCAAAATTGGCTGGGATTTTGATCCATGATGAATTTCCGTTGCTAGATAATGGGAGAACTGGATATCGCCAGTATGTCAGTGAAATGCCTTTATTTTGCTGACAAAAGTCAAACACAAGCGAAAACCCCTAGATGTACATCGTTCTCATAGCCTGGCTTTACGTGGCCTTGATGATGGCAATTGCCGAGGCCAACAGCCCAGTGGGAAGTCTGTTGGGCGCTTTTTTTACATTCATTTTGTATGGTTTGCTGCCCATGGCTATCGTGGGGTACGTCATGGGAACACCCGCAAGGCGCAAGGCCAAACAGGCTGCCGAGCAACGTGCCTCAGAACAATCAAGCGTTACGCCAAATACAAGCAGCAAAACGTCCGGTGACGCCGTCTCGCCTGTAAGAAAAGAACCTTGATGCTTGTTGCACGGTGCACCACGCATCGCTGCTGTCGTTTCCTGCAATAGATAAAACACCCAATGCACGCAAACGCTCCCGCGCAAGCATGGGCAAATCTGCGAAGTACTTACCTGGTGCGTCAGGATGTTTTTTAAAACATCTTCTTGCTGTTTTATCCGCTTGTAAAAATGCCTGTAGCACTTCAGATCCAACTTCAAAAGCGTTTGGCCCAATACAAGGCCCTAACCACACCAATATGTCGCTTGGATGAACGCCACTTTTCAAACACATGGTGTTAACGGTGTTTTCCACTACCCCGTGGGCTAGTCCACGCCAACCGGCATGGGCAGCAGCCACTATGGCGCCTTTGAAATCCGTAAACAAAATAGGCAAGCAATCAGCCACCATGATGGTGCAAGCCAGATAAGGAGTTTGTGTGAAGCATGCGTCCGCAAGGGCACCGTCTGGTGTGAGGGGTTCTAGATTCAACACAGCGCTTCCATGTACTTGCTTGAGAAATACAGGGCGTGCACCTTGGAGTTTCTCCTTCAAGATATCTCGGTTTTGTGTTACGTGGTGTGGCTCATCTTGAACATGGTCCCCAAGATTCAAGCTGTCGAAAGGAGGAAGTGACACGCCGCCAAGCCTTGTGGTGCACAGCGCTTGAACGCCGAGTGGAAGTTGCCAGTCTTGTATCTGCATAGCAACCAAGGATACCGCCAGACACAAGGCATTAGACTAAGCGGGTTTTCAGTTGCACCGTTATCACTTATTTCTCTCAACTTCACTATGCAATACCTTTTTACACCACCAGCCCTCGTTAGCGTTCCCGTTATTGGAAAAACAGAACAGTTCCCTGTCCACCGCATCTATTGTGTAGGCCGCAATTACGAAGAGCATGCCAAAGAAATGGGATTCACTGGGCGTGAACCCCCTTTCTTTTTTCTAAAACCCGCAGATGCATTGCTCTTTGCTCCCAGCGGGCAAACTGTAGATATGCCCTACCCCAGCTTGACTAAAAACTTCCACCACGAAATCGAATTGGTTGTCGCTATCGGCAAAGGCGGAAAAAATATTTCTGCAGCCAATGCGATGCAACACATCTACGGGTATGCGGTTGGTTTAGACATGACGCGCCGCGATCTGCAAAACGAGATGAAGAAACAAGGCCGCCCTTGGTGTATTGGAAAAGGCTTTGACCATAGCGCACCCATGGGCCCTATTACCCCTGCCGCACAGGCGGGTGATGTGGAAAATGCAGAAATCTATGTGCAAGTCAATGGCCAAGACCGCCAACGCAGCCACGTCAGCAAGTTGATCTGGAATATTGCAGAAACTATCGAACATTTATCCGCCGCTTGGGAATTGCAACCTGGCGACTTAATATTCACCGGAACTCCAGAAGGCGTGGCCGCTGTAGTGCCTGGCGACACCTTGGTAGGAGTCGTCGACGGCTTAGGCGAGATCCAAGTCCACGTCAGCTAAAACGTCAACTCATGTTGCACCGCGCGCAGATCAAACATTGCAAAGCCTGCGGAACCGCAGTGGAGTATCGTTTGCCCGACGATGGCGACACTCGACTTCGCGCGGTGTGTCCTGCTTGTCATGCGGTGCATTATGAAAATCCGCTCAATGTGGTGGGAACTGTGCCCACCTGGGGAGACAAGGTATTGCTGTGTAAGCGCAACATCGAGCCACGCCTAGGCAAATGGACTTTGCCTGCAGGCTTTATGGAACTCGGTGAAACACTTGCACAAGGCGCAGCCCGCGAAACCGTGGAGGAAGCTGGTGCCCAGTTTGAGATGCAAGAGCTGTTTAGCATCATGAATGTGGTGCGGGTTGGACAAGTGCACTTTTTCTTTCTCGCCCGTTTGACCAGCGACTCATTTGCCCCTGGTCACGAAACGATGGAGGCGCGCTTGTTCAGCGAAAAAGACATTCCTTGGGATGAGCTGGCATTTCGCACCGTCAAACAGACATTACAGTGCTACTTTGCAGATATGAAGTCACAGAACTTTGCTTTGCACCACGCCGATATCGAGTAAACCCTTAATTAACCGACCGCTTGGTCGGATTACTATGCCTAAGTTTCTTTTCCCCATTGGAGTTTTTAATGAAAAAGGTCTTTAAGCACGCGGCTTTTGCTGCAGCATTTGTAAGTCTCATTGGCTCTGCGCAAGCAGAGGCCATCATTTTGAAAGTTCACCACTTTTTAGGCCCCACATCCATTCAGCACACTAAGATGCTGCGCACTTGGTGTGACAACATTGCCAAAGACTCCAAAGATCGTCTGCAATGTCAGATTTATCCAGCAATGCAACTTGGTGGTACGCCACCCCAGTTATACGACCAAGCGCGTGATGGCGTCGCTGATGTTGTCTGGACTTTACCTGGCTACTCCTCTGGTCGATTCCCCAAAATGGAAGTTTTTGAATTACCTTTCATGATGACTACACCCGAGGCTACCAGCCGCGCAACTTGGGACTATTACGAAAAATTTGCCAAAGACGAATTCAAAGATGTGAAGGTTTTAGCCATGCATGTGCACGGCCCTGGCAATATCTTCACTGCGAAGAAGCAAATTAAAACGATGGCTGACATCAAAGGCTTGAAGTTGCGTGGTCCAACCCGTTTGACAACCAAGTTGCTTGCCAGTATGGGGGCGACACCCGTTGGCATGCCAGTTCCAGCAGTGCCAGATGCTTTGTCAAAGGGTACGATTGACGGCGCGGTGATTCCTTACGAAGTCGCACAAACTTTGAAGATTGAGGAACTTGCGCGTTACACCGCTGAGACAGATCGCAGCGAAAATGCGCTCTACACCACTGTTTTCGTGGTCCCCATGAACAAAGCCAAGTACGAATCTTTGCCTGCTGACTTGAAGAAAGTCATTGATAAAAATTCAGGGCGTGAACTCTCAGCATTTTTAGGTAAGACCCAAGGTGACAACGATGTTCCTGGTAAAGCTAAGATGATTGCAGGTGGCCACACCATCACCATCATTCCAAAAGGCGAGCTAGATGTATGGAAACGCGCATCTGCCAGCTTGAGCATTGAGTGGATAAGTGATATGGAAAAGAAAGGCGTTGACGGGGCTAACTTAGTTCACGAAGCGCAAGGCTTGATCGCCAAGTACACCAAGTAATTGAATACTGCAAGCAGAATGCTTGCTTAGGTGTAAGGTCAAGTAAAAAGGGAGGCTAAGCCTCCCTTTTTTACGCCTGAATAAGTTGGAACCTGTCTATATCTAAACAAGCCCCGCAAAATATTGGTAGTAGCTATGTAATGACTGATACCAACCAAAGACAAATACCAGGGAAGAAAAGTATCAATAAAGTTCTGATAGTGTCACTTACTAAGAAAGGCATCACGCCACGATAACTCTCCGAGATAGGTATATCTTTGGCCATACCGTTGACGACATACACATTGAGCCCTACCGGAGGAGCAAGTAATCCAAATTCCACGACCATCAAAACCAAAATACCAAACCAAATGGCGACAGACTCTTTGGGCAAGCCGAAATCCATGCCGACAACNNAACAACAAGATACCAGCTACAACCATCAAAGGAGGCCATCCAAGTCCTGTGACCATTTCGGTCAATTGCACAGAAGCTTGGGAAAGCGCCAAAGCACCGTTCATCAGATCAGCGCCTAAAAAAATCAAAAAAATCATGGCCGAGCTATCAGCTGTTGCATAGAAGCACTGCTTGAACTTGTCCCAATTAATTTCACCTTTAAACAAGGATGCGACAAAAGTACTCGCGGCACCAACTGCAGCACCTTCTGTAGGCGTAAATAATCCGCTGTAAATACCACCAAATACGATGATGAAAATCGCCATAATGGGCGCCACACTTTTAAATGCCTGCCAAGTCAATCTCGAAAAGTCATCGTCAACTTCTGGTGCATGCCCAGGCACTAAACGAACGTAAATAGCAATAGCTGCCATGTAACCAAACATGGCGATGATGCCTGGCACCATAGCTGCAGCAAAAAGTTTGGCAATATTTTGCTCAGTCAAAATCGCATAAATAACCAAAGGAACCGAGGGCGGTATCAAAATACCCAAGGTACCAGATGCCGCCAATGTGCC
>DDYJ01000089.1:0-4283 GCA_002347905.1 Comamonadaceae bacterium UBA2237
ACCGAGTCCCGAATATCTTCAAATAGTTTTCCTGTTACTAAGGACTCAGAGTTAAACGGTACGTATCCAACACTGCGGCGTGCGCCATAAAAGTGAGAGGTAAAGGTTAGGCCGTAGACACAGCATGCCGAGCCTGACAAAATCGTTGCGGTACGACGCATGCGCAAACCCACACGCAAAGAACCAAATGCTGGACACATGCTTTGCGGTTGGTCATGGGGGCCTGCAGCTGCATTGCGGGGATAGTCTTGGGCGTATTGCTGCAAGATCTCTGACTTACCTGCTTGCTTGGCAGCAGCCAACAAGGTTTCACCACCCGCGTGACAGCCCATGCCGTCACCTTCTAGCGCAGTGGTTTGCAGACCTTCTGGGGCTGCGGGTTGGATGGGGATAGTGCGTGCCATGTTTAGGCCTCGTCGTACACCACTTCCAGACTTGGCTTGACCAAATCGTGGCGACCCATCATGTCAAAGGTGGTGGCTGGCTCGAGCACGACATTGCGACCGACTGTGTCTGCACTGAATAGCCCCAACAACTCATCTTGTGTTTGCGGCTTGGGTCGAACGGGTGGCGCAAGTCCGACGTTGGTCGCGAGATCCTCGAACAACGGGCCCCACTGGGTCCCAGGAATTCCGATGATTTCGTAGCTCGCGCTTTTGCGGCGAATATCTTCATCAGCAGGAATGGCTGCGAGCACTGGAATGCCAGCCTTTTCTGCAAATGCACTGGCCTCGCCCGTGCCATCATCTTTGTTGATCACCATGCCGGCAACACCCACATTGCCGCCAAGTTTGCGGAAGTACTCGACGGCAGAACAAACGTTGTTGGCCACGTAGAGCGACTGCAAATCGTTGCTGGCGACCACGATCACTTTTTGGCACATATCGCGGGCAATGGGTAAACCAAATCCACCGCATACCACGTCGCCTAAGAAGTCGAGCAACACATAGTCAAAGCCCCAATCGTGGAAGCCCAGTTTTTCTAACGTTTCAAAACCATGGATGATGCCGCGACCGCCGCAGCCACGACCGACTTCAGGGCCACCTAATTCCATCGCAAACACGCCATCGCGCTTGAAACATACATCGCTGATGCTGACGGCTTCGCCTGCCAACTTCATACGTGAAGATGTCTCAATAATGGTGGGGCACGCCTTGCCGC
This sequence comes from Comamonadaceae bacterium UBA2237, assembly GCA_002347905.1. Classification (GTDB taxonomy): domain Bacteria; phylum Pseudomonadota; class Gammaproteobacteria; order Burkholderiales; family Burkholderiaceae_C; genus Limnohabitans. The sequence continues at coordinate 1,162 of DDYJ01000089.1, forward strand.
CAAATAGCAAACTGGTGGTGTCGCTCTTGGGATCACATCCGATCAACAAGACTTTTTTGCCTTGCTGGGCCATCATGTAACTCAGATTGGCAAGCGTAAAACTTTTGCCGATTCCACCTTTGCCATAGATTGCAATGATTTGCGTTTCTTTGGTGGGTTCTCCAGTGTGAACGGGGTCTATTGCCGTGGATGCCTCTTGGCGAAGAAGTTCAACGAATTTAATCGGTTGGCTATTTCCATCTGTTTGTTTCGTCATGCTTGGGCACTCCAGTCCAAAACCATCTTCAGGCACAAAGCATCACCAAAAGCCACTTCGTAAGCCGATTTGGCGTGCGAAGGTTTTTCGTGATGCGTAATCAATCCTTCCAGCGAAAGTCGACCTGTGTTGACTAACTCTGTGACGGCTAGTAAATCGGGACGCTTCCATTCGGCCGCCGTACGTATCTGCGCTTCGCGCATGAATGCAGGGGCGTAATCAAACGCGAGCTTTTCTTTGTAAAAACCTGCCAACACGATCTCGCCCGCGGGCTTGAGTCGCATGATTAATGCATCCAATATGCTGGCATCGCCACTTACCTCGTAGATCGATTGGTAATCGCGACGGTCATCTTCATCGGGATGAATGACGCTATAGCCGTCAGCGCCAGTGCGACGTGCAGCCTGTGTTTCCCATACGGTTGGCGCTGCAGCACCAGCGGCTACTGTCATGCGGGCTAATAAGCGACCCATGATGCCGTGGCCAATGATCAAATCGGGCGCAATGATTTTTTCGCGCTTGCCACCCATTGATACAGCGTGATATGCCGTTGCCGCCAGTGCTAGCAAAACGGCTTGTGGGCCAAGCGATTCACTCACTGGCATTACCCGCGCATGGTTGGTGACCAAATGCGAGGCAGACGCACCAAACAAGCTACGCACACCTTCAAAACAATTCGCACCTGGAACAAAAACTCTCTGTCCTACTTCCATATTGGCCTTTGCACCAGCATGGGTCACACGCCCTACTGTCTCGTAACCAGGCACTAATGGATAACCCATTCCAGGGAAAGGCGGCATGCTGCCGTCCCACAACAAACGCTCGGTACCAGTGCTGATTCCGCTGTACTCGACCGCGATTTGGATGTCTTCCTCGCCCAATGTCGGCAGAGACAATTGCTCTAGCACTAACTGCTGGGGATTTTTGAAAACGACTGCGTGTGCGTGCATGTATGTATTTTTTAACTTACATTGACTTGTGTCAATCTATATTTACAGTAATTCCAGTGGAACTAGGGCAAACACTTAGATTTGCGGCCTAGCAACAGCTTGGCGTGAACTGGCATGGCGTTCGGAACTTGCTCCAAGTGGCTAAAACCGGCCTGGTGCATGAGTTGCATCAGTTCCATGGGGGTGCGCAAGCGGCCTGAGCCCATGGCCAGCAAGTAAAAGTGGAAATAAGCGTCGCCTTCTGGCTTTTCGCCTGGCTCGTTGGCCATTGGTTCGGCAATTAGCAAACTGCCACCGGCAGGCAAGCTGGCATAAATCGATTGCAAAAGTGCCAGCACGACCTCGTCACTGTGGTCGTGGGCGATACGGACCAAAGTCACCAGATCGGCGCCTGAGGGCAAGGCGTCTTGGGTGAAATCGCCAGGAGTGACTTGGATGCGATCCGACAAACCGTTGCGCGTGACGATGCGCGAGCTGACTGTGCAAACGTCTGGCAAGTCAAACAGGGTGACGTGCAAGTGTGGGTAGCTTTTGGCTAATTCGCTGGCGAAACGCCCTTGACCGCCTCCCACATCCATCACAAATTGGCAATCTTGGAAAGGATAGGAGGAGAGAATTTCCTCGATCACAAAGGTTTGTGAAGCGGCCATCAATTCGGAATAACGGGCAAATGCTTGCGCACTGTGGCTTTCGGCTTGCTGGGCTTTTTGGCCTTCGGCAAAGCGATTGCCAATAGGGTTTTGGCTGTTGTCTTGTGCGTAAGGCCAGTATTCGCTCATCTCGCCCGACCAAGACTCTTGCAAAATTGCCACGGGGTCGACCATATCTTGGTAGAGCAATTGGTTGTGCTCAATCATGGCTTGTATGCCGGGATGGCTGACGATGGGCGCGCCCAAGGGCCCCAGCCCAAAGCGGTACTGACCGCGGTGCTCTAACAAGCGCAGGGTCACCGCTGACTGGATTAAGCGCTGCAAACCAGCAGCAGGAACATGCGTCAAAGCAGACAACTCGGCCAATGTTTTGGGGGACTCCATCACCCACTCAAGGATGTTGAGTCGCACACAACCCAACAGCACTTGGGTATGTACGAAACCCGCCATCAGGTCAAACACCTGGCGGGTTCTGTACTGGGTGAACCAGCGCGTCAAGGGGTTGGACAAAGCCCATCGGTAGATACCGGGTTGGGTCAATAAGCGGTCTAGCCATGCAGACAATGCATCACGCCAATGGGGGCGTTCGGTATGGGTTAAATCGGCGCGGGAAAGATCCAGGTGTCGCATCGCTTTGTCCTTGCTTGCTTAAGGATGCACGGATGAAGAGGTAACACCCACCGAGGTTTTGTAGGTATTGCAAATAGTGCTGGGTACCAAACGCTCCGACTCGAGACGAACAATTTTGCGCAAAGCATCTGCACTGGCAACTTGGGGCACAGAATCCACTGCGCGGTCGATCAGGTTTTCGAAATAGGCAATCGCACCACCCAGGCCCAATTCAAGCGCTACGCTGGGTCTGCCGTGTTGGGCGTCTTGGCCAGTAGGCTTGCCCAATTCTTCGGCTTGACCCACTACGTCACGGATATCGTCGGCCACTTGGTAGGCCTCTCCCAAACACTCGCCTAGGGCACGCCAGGGCAATGGATCTGCGCCAGCAGATTGCGCGCCCGCGCAGGTTGCCGCGACAAACAAGGCGCCAGTCTTAGCTCGCTGGTATTGGCCCAAGTCGGCGCGGGTTTCGCATTCCCAGGCTTGCCCTGCGACGATGCCGTCTGGCACACCCACACCGTCTGACAAGGTCTGCATCAAGGCAATGAGACGGTCAGGATGCGACTTGCCAGCGTTGAGCAGCACTTGGTAAGACATGACAATCAATGCGTCACCCGTGAGCAATGCCAGCGCCTCGCCAAAGGCTTTGTGCAC
>DDYJ01000089.1:4299-5813 GCA_002347905.1 Comamonadaceae bacterium UBA2237
CAGTGCATCATCTCGATTGCCACACCTGCGGCCTGCGTTAACTCTGGCGCTTGCATGCCACATGCATGTGCAACCGCCATACAGAGCTGCGGCCGGATACGTGCACCGCCAGAAAACAGAGCATGCCGCATCGCGGCAACCAACCGAGGAGGCGCGGAGGGGCCTAAGGCTTTTTCGAAGTGAAGAGCCAAGGCTTTTTCAGCCATTTGGTGAAGATTCATACGCGACCCCTGTAAATTGGGTGCGTCAATACTAGTTGACACTACCTAATGTAAATATAACAAGACATTGGGATTTGTCAACCGTGTTTTTTAGGGGTAAAAAAAAGCACAGACCTCGGTCTGTGCGTAAGGACATGAAAGTTAAAAAATAGGTACGAGGAGCATCAGTGCCTGATGTTGCGCTTGTCTCTTAAGAAGTTCAAAAGCCATAAACCGACCACGACAAACCAAAGAATCAAAAGAATATGGTGAATTTGCATGGGTATCTCCTTGTGAAAAATGCAATCAATTGCGATGTGGGTTTAAAACTTCTGAGCCTGGCTCACTTCGAACCAAAGGCATCAGTACAAACGCCGTCAAGATTAGCACGAGCGACTCAAAGGCATAGACGCTGATGTAGCCAACCCCACTGCCCATGAGCATATCGATGAGGTCGCGGGCTATGCCGCCCAAGGCCATGGCTATACCGCCTGCAGTGGCTTGAACAGCCCCCCAGGCGCCAAGGGCTAAACCGCTTTGGTCTTTAGGCGCTATATGCATACAGGACGTCAAGGTGCCATGGCTGAATAAACCACCGCCAAAACCAATACCCAAAACACCCAGTGAAAACAACCACTCGGCATCTAAATATCCAGATGCAATGACTGCTAAAAATGCTGGCACGCCAAGCAGCACACCCGAGCGAGACATGCGGTAGGGGTCTGCACCTTGGCTCAACACCTTGGACGCCCAAGCAAAACCCACCAACCCACCTAGGGAGAGAGTCGCTGTCAGCATGGTGGTAGCACTCACACTCATATGCAGTATTTCACCGCCATAGGGCTCTAACAAAATATCTTCCATGCTGAAGGCGAAGGTCCCCAGGCCAATAGCCACCAACGTGCGCAATGCACGCGGGTCTTGCGTCAAGGTACGCCAAGCTTCGGTGAAGGATGGCTCCACTGCAGGTTTGCCGCGGCGCAAACGGCTACGCGGTTCTTGCTTCCAAAGCGCAATCACGTTCAACACCAAAGTAATCACCGCGCTGGCTTGAATTACTTGAATCAAAGCGCCGGGGGAGAAATCTGACAAGGCGTTGCCAAATGCCAGTGCACTACCGATCATGCCCACGAGCAGCATCACATACATCAAACCCACCACTTTAGGGCGCGATTCCTCTGCTGCTAAGTCATTGGCCAACGCCAGTCCCACGGTTTGGACGGTGTGCAGCCCAGCACCCACCATCAAAAATGCAATCGCTGCGGCAACCAATCCCACCCATGCAGGCGCTGAGGCCGACTGCCCTGCCCCAGC
>DDYJ01000089.1:5890-6247 GCA_002347905.1 Comamonadaceae bacterium UBA2237
CAAGGCACGAAACGGCGCAAAGAGCAACGGTATCGCCACCATGATGGAAACAATAGAGGCCGGTACATGCAACTCCACAATCATCACGCGATTGAGTGTGCCCACCAGCAAAACCAAAGCCATCCCGACGCTGACTTGAAACAAGGACAAGCGAAGCAATCGAGACAGCGGTAAATCTTCAGATGCCGCATCGGCAAACGGTAAAAACTTAGGCGCTAATTCGCTCCATCCACGCACGATTTTTTGGTATTTGGTGGTCATAGAAACAAATGCAGGCTAGGCGAAAACTCACCTAGCCTGCGAAGGGAAAAATTACTTTTTCCCCGACGGCGCTTCCGCCGGTGCTGTTACTGCAGC
>DDYJ01000089.1:6265-9584 GCA_002347905.1 Comamonadaceae bacterium UBA2237
GCCACAGCTGACAAGAACAAAGGGATGCCAACCGAAGGTTTGACAACACACCACATTTTTCCGTAAATCATGATTTACCTCCTTCTCTTACTTCAGCCAGGGGGAATAGATATAGGCCAACAGGTGGGCAAGCGCGGCAATCATGCCGAAGATTTGCGTTCCCTGTATGAGCTGTCTATGCACTTCCTCCGATTCGGCCTCAGTTAAACCTGTAGGCCAGACTTTCTGGTGGTCAGACATGGAATGACTCCTTGTAGTACTCCAAAACGTGCTCAAACCGCACGAGGTATTTATGCCCCCCATGGGCACAAATTCTTTAAAAAGCTTCGCCCGAAATGTTAATTCGTGTTTACACTTATAAATGTAAACCCAAGTTAACATACAAATTGTAAGGTTGTCAATACTGACTACCCTTCCTTCCAATGAGACTTGCGAATTCATAATGGAACGACCAGTCGCCTAAAGGTAAAGCCATGAAAGACCACGCGTTACGGCACATCTTGCACAACGAGGTACATGCGCGCCCTCCCGAGCCCGTCACGGGGCCTATGGCTATCTCGCATTTGGTTCAGCTCTATGGAAATTCCAGCAAACAAGCAAGTCGGGCGCACTTGCAGAAGTTACTGGTTAGTCACCAATTACCGATGCCAGCAGGCGATACCAACCATATGAGCATCAACATTGGTTTGTTTCGTCTGCGCTGGGAACTCCACACCGAGTTTGCGAGCTGGACATTTATGCGCTCCTGCAACGAAAAAATGCTGGAGCCCAATGCGCGCCCACAAACCGCGATAGAGGTTGTTGGGCAAGATTGGCTTGAGGATTTGCCAGGTGAGTCGCTGTCGAAAATTCACCTGTGGTTGCTCCCCACCAAAGGATTTGTCCATAACAACTTGGTGGAAGATGTACTCCACGAAGATTCTTTGGTGGCGTCGACTCTGGCAGATGGACACGGCGAGGTCTACACAGACTTTCAAATTCACTCGGATGGGTTTTCGCGCATGATGTTGCTGGCGGGCTCGATCACGGCACGTCGCCAAGGCCGTTTGGTACAACAACTGTTAGAGATTGAAACTTACCGAATGGCAGCGCTATTGGGATTACCCGCCGCGCAATCTGCAGGCTCCGTCTTGTTAGACGCCGAAAAAGAACTGGCCGAGTTGGCACACGCCATTCAAACCGCCTCTGCGCAGGACGAAGCGTCCTTGCTAGACCGCCTCACCCGACTTGCTGGGGTGGTGGAAGGCCAATACGCCTCAACCCACTCGCGGTTCTCTGCCAGCAAGGCTTATTTTGAATTGGTAGACCGGCGTATTGCCGATATTGCTGAAAGCCGCATCCAAGGGTTACAAACCATTGCAGACTTCATGGATCGACGCCTCACTCCTGCTCGCAGCACGTGCGAATGGGCCTCGCGCAGACAAACCGCTCTCTCTGAGCGCGTCTCGCGCATGAGCAACTTGTTGCGTACCCGAGTGACCTTTGAGCAGCAGCAAAACAGCCAGCAGTTTTTGAGCACCATGAACAAACGCCAGGGTCTGCAATTGCAGTTGCAGGCGACTGTCGAAGGTTTGTCGGTCGCGGCTATTACTTACTACATCATGGGCCTGATCGAACCTTTGACCAATGCTGCCGAGAAGCTGGGTTGGATCAAATCACCCGACATTGCCTCGGCCATCAGTTTGCCGTTTGTAGTGGCGCTCGTGTGGTGGGCAATCCATCGAATTCATAAACGCGTCTTCAAAGATTGATAAAAAATGGTTAATTTTTACTAGGGTATTCCCGCTTTAGTCGTTTACCTGCTTGCTTATTCCTAGGTAGCTAGCTAAATTGGGTATGTATTGGCTATCTCGCCAGTGCCAGGCCTACAGAGCACCTACAAATGAACCCAGCTGCTGTTTTACAAAAGCTCCATAGGCTGACCCCTATCTCCAAATTCAAATGGATGGCGATGTCCATGTTTTCTAAAAATTCGTCCGCATCGAACGACGATTTTTCTAAGACCTATAAAGGCAATCCTTCGGAGTGCCAGTCGTCTATCTTGTCCATTATTGAGTCTGAGATCATCCCCCGTCTTTTGAAAGCGGAGCGGGTGGACACCTCGCACTTGAGCTTAGTCCCGCCCTCAAGGCTCATGCCTAGTCAACAAGAGATAGAAACCTTTGTGGGTCTTTGCATTGCTCAAGATCCAACAGTCGCGCAGTCTTTTGTCAACCGCCTGTTGGCAGAAGGTCTCAACACGGAGCACATTTTCTTAGAGCTGATCACTCCTGCGGCCAGGTATTTGGGAATCCAATGGGAAACGGACCGCATGGATTTTTCGCAAGTCACACATGGTTTGGTGCGCTTGCATGCAATTGCCCATGAAATTGGTTTTGCTTACCAAGATGGTCCTTTGGTCAAGGGCGATGTGAAACGCGCCATGATCGCCTCCGCACCTGGGTCCGAGCACATCCTTGGACCCACCATCGTGGCGGAGTTCTTCCGCAAAGAGGGTTGGCAAGTGGTAGTGGAGATTTCACCCTCTGCCAATGAGTTGGTTCAGGCTGTCAGCAACGAATGGTTCGACACAGTGGGCTTGTCGGTCAGTATTGAGCAGCAACTTACCGACTTAGCGATGCTGGTCGCCAAAATCAAACGTTTCTCGCGCAACCCGCGGGTCGCCGTTTTATTGGGTGGGCCTATTTTTACGGTTCGCGAGATGCGGGCTGAAGACTTTGGCGCTGGTGGCATTTGCACCAACGCAAAAGAAGCGGTGCCTCTCGCCCTGTCCTTACAACCCAACGATTAGTATCGCCGTCTGATTGGAGTTGTTAGGGTTGTGCCCTTGCATAACTCACTGCGCTTTGAGGTCAGTGTCTATTGCGTAGAAATAGCTTTTCTACCGTAGCGTGGACATCTTCAATTTCATGGCCTTGCGCAGCGTGCAACTCTGCCATGGTGCCGTGCATCATTTTCTTTACCAATCCGCGCGACAGCGTCTCAAGTACCTCGTCTAAGTTCTCACCTTTGGCCAGCATTTTTTTGGCTTTCAAAAGTTCTGCCTCGCGCCAGCCATCTGCGGTGCTGTGGAGTTGTTGAATCAGGGGCACACTGGAGCGCTGGTCCATCCAGCGGTGGAAGTTTTGCACGCCTTTTTCGATGATGGTCTCAGCGTGTCCGACGGCAGCCTGTCGACTCGCCTGGCCTACTTGCACCACGCTAGAGAGGTCGTCGACGTTGTAGAGATAGACGTCGCTCAAAGACTTCACCTCGGGCTCGATATCGCGCGGCACCGCCAAATCCAGCATAAAGATAGGCTTCTTTTTTCTGCGCTTGA
>DDYJ01000010.1 GCA_002347905.1 Comamonadaceae bacterium UBA2237
AAATCATGCTCAAGCAGTTCATGATGAGCAATTCCATCAAACTTTCGTTGGTCGGCGCGCAAGTCGATTGCACGACAAACACATCACGCGCACGCACGTTTTGGTTGATCTCGACCGTTACTTCGCCATCTGAAAAACGGCCCACTTGGGCAGCACCAAGCTCAATACCCAGATGCTTGGCAATTTCAGACGCCAACGCAGGATTGGCGTTGCCGGTAAAAACCATGAAGTCAGGTGTGGGAGTCGACATATGACGGATGACCTTCGCTTCAAAACCAATGACGCTTGCATGCCGTCATGCGCAGAAAAAGATTTGGCAGGGGAAGAAGGATTCGAACCTTCGCATGCCGGAATCAAAATCCGGTGCCTTAACCAACTTGGCGATTCCCCTACACGGGTCAGTCGCCCAAGAGCCACTAACCGTTAACCGTTGCTGTCCATCCATTCGCGCAATGGATGAGACACCATATTGCGACAGATTTGCACTTTCCAGTTGTGTGGAGGAGTGACCACCACGATGTGCTCAGGTAATTGCGCAAACACTGCGCTGCCAGAGCCGGTCATGCGAGGTTTCAAACCAAGGGATTGCAGCCACTGAAGGGACATTTCTACCTCGGGACACAACGCTTGAGCCACCGGTTGCAAGTCATTACGGCCGAAGTCGTATGGCTGTGCAGCAAAGTCGGAAATTGTAGCAGTTTTGGTAGCCCGTTCTAGGTTGGGATGGCTAAAAATACGCGCAGTCTCTATGCCTGCATTGGGTTTGACGACCACGAAGCTGCTGGAGGGTAATAAAACAGGGCTAATTTTTTCTCCGATGCCTTCAACCCATGCGTTGTAGCCATGCAAAAAGAAAGGCACATCAGCACCTAATGCCAAACCCAAGGAAAGTAATCGGGACATAGGCCAGTTCAATCCCCACAACTTATTCAAAGCGAGCAAGGTGCTCGCAGCATCAGAAGATCCACCACCCATACCGGCCTGAGCAGGAATTTGTTTGTCGATACGAATTTCAGCGCCGAGTGAGGTGCCACTGGCCGATTGCAAAGCGCGGGCCGCACGCACGATCAAGTCGTCGGCAGGCAAGGGGGTATGGAGGTCAATGCGTTGAATACTGCCATCTAACTTGACATCAAAATGCAAAGTGTCGCACCAATCTACCAACATGAAAACGGATTGGAGAAGGTGATAACCATCCGCGCGACGTCCTGTGATGTGCAAGAACAAATTCAGTTTGGCTGGTGCTAATACGTTGTGTAGCGATTGCAACATAGGCTTAGGGCGTGTCGAGTTTGATACGAAGAACTACCCGAGGTTCTGGCGATACGCGTCTGGCAACCAAGGCCCCCTCGACTATCGCTGAAAGATCGGTTTGCCATCCTGGGGACGCAGTGGCATTGCCCTCCAGCCAGTCAAACACGGCGTCCATGGGAAGTGCAGCACCTGTTATTTCTTCCGTCAAATGGGCCATAGAGTCATAGCGCAGTTGTTGACTGCCTTGCACCCATTGCGTGGAGGAAGGGTTCCATTGCAAAGTCGCTAGGGTTGTACCCAAAGGGGAGAATAAATTTAATTCGCCTTGGCGTGCATTACCTTCCAGTGAAAAACCAGCGTTCATATTGCGGGGCGGTTCGCTTTGTACGGTCACACTGATGCGACCTTGCCATTGTTTTGTAGAAGCAGCTTGTTCAATAGAGCGATTGGGGGCTGGGCTTGCACATGCGACAAGCAACGCCACAAGCCAGATACTGGCCCCTATACGCATGGTCAGATACTCGGCTTGAAGCGCCGCAGTGTTTGTTGCAACGTTTCGTTGGTTGGTGCGATTTCTAGCCCTTGACGCCATATCGCAATCGCATCGCTTTCGCGTTTTAGCTGCCAGAGTACTTCACCGAGATGGGCAGCAATTTCAGCATCTGCACGGTCTTTGAAAGCCTTTTCTAAAAGTGCCAAAGCTTGTTTTGTATTACCCAACCTAAATTCGACCCAGCCCAAACTGTCGGTGATGAAGGGGTCACCGGGCGCCAAAGTGAGAGCCTTCACAATCAATTCTTTCGCTTCTTTGAGGCGTAAATTGCGATCAGCCAAAGAGAAGCCCAGTGCGTTGTAGGCATTGAAGTGGGACGGGTCTTTGCTGATGACCATACGCAAAAGCTTTTCCATCTCTTCAACGCGATTGAGTTTTTCGGCCATCATGGCTTGCTCGTAAATCAAGTCAAGGTCATCACCTGCATATTGGGCCAACAAATCAAAAGCTGCTTGCCACTGGCGGTAATCTCGTAAGAGTTGCAACTCTGCCATGAGTCGACTGCGGACTTCTTCTTCATTTGTGGTTGGTAATTGCGAGATCAGCTGTCTGGCTTCTTTCAAATTACCCTGCTTAGCCAAAATTGATGCGCGGCGTGATTGGGCTTGTATGACGCCGCGTTGGGTATTTTCATTCGGCGCTTTGTTCGCCATACCAATGTAGGTCAGCAAGGAAGCATCGGCTTGTTTGTCTAAGCCTTGTTCGAACTGCAATGAGCCTAAAAGCAGCCATGCTTCGGCATGGGTGGGGAATCGCTGCGTGACACTTTGGGCTTGCTCGCTGGCTTGCTCATAGCGTTTGGCTTCGATCAAAACGCGCACATAGGCCATGGGGAAATCTGGCCGGGCTTGATTGGGAAGCGCTTGAAGCACCAGCGCTTCGGCCTCTTTCACGCCACGCCCCAAAAGCTCGAGCGCCAAAAATGGCGCACTGATATCGGTTTTGGTCGATGACGCTAAACTCTTTTGAGCGGATTGAAGTGCCCCAGGTAAATTGCCAGACAACATTTGCATACGACCAATGACAGCCCAGGTGGCTGACGCAGTTTCAGCATTTGTGGTGTAACTGTCCAACGCTTTTTGAATAACTTCGGTAGCTACTTTTTGATCAGTGATGCGGGCGTAATAACGGGGTACTACACGAATCGCCGCATTGCGCTCGCTTGCGGGACTGAATGCGATTTCTTTTTTGAGTGGCTCTAGGGTTTCGCTAGTTTTGTTGAGGGCTATCAGAATCTGCAGCAAATTCAGATTAGCCAATCGGTCTTGAGGCAATGCTTGCGACCAACTCCGCGCCGCCATCAAAGCGCCATCACCAGAGCGTTCTTTGAGAGCAATTTCTACAGCGCGTGCATAAAGTTGTGCATCGTTAGATTTACGTGCAGCATCTAACAGCAGCGAAAAGCCCACCAAGGGTTGACCTTGTTGGATATTGAGTTCACCGACCAAAATTTCATACAACATTTCCCCGTTCATGCCAGAGTTCACGGGGGGTGCCTCGGGCGTTTCGGTTGCGTTTTGCGCAAAAGTAGGAGCGCCTGCAAAGGCCAGCGAAAGAACGGCCGGAGCCAATAAAAACTTCATGCAGGCATCATAATGGCTTTACTTTTAAATTGATGCTGACATGCCTGAATTACCCGAGGTCGAAGTAACGCGTTTGAGTTTTGCTGATCGCATAGCTAACGCCCATATTTCTGATGTGCGTGTTGGTAAACCTTTACGCTGGCCGCTGGGCGTTATGCCGACATCTTTGATTGGACGAAAAGTCTTGGGCGTCAGGCGACGTGGCAAATATCTGTTGATGGATTTGAATCAGGGCTTGCTGCTTTGGCATCTGGGAATGTCTGGTAGTTTGAGTTTTAGTTCGGACGGCGCTATTGCAAACATGTCTCCAAAACCCCACGACCATTTCGATTTACAAACTACCCATGGACTTTTAAGATTAAACGACCCTAGGCGGTTTGGTGCGGTCGTGTATGCAGACTCTGAAGCCAGCGCTAGTGCCCAAAAGCTTTTAGGCCATCTAGGAGTAGAGCCTTTAGCGGGTCAGTTTGATCTAGATACTTTCCATAAAAATCTAAAACAACGCAGCGCAGCCATCAAGCAAGTCTTATTGGCTGGCGATATTGTGGTGGGAGTTGGCAACATTTATGCATCAGAAGCTTTGTTTCTGGCACGCATTCGTCCGACAGTGCGTGCAAACCGCATCAGCCGATTGCGTGCAGAAAAACTTAGGCTGGCCGTCATCGACGTATTGGCGCATGCCGTGGCAAAAGGCGGCAGCACTTTGCGTGACTTTTCAAATGCTGAAGGGCAAAGCGGTTACTTTCAATTAGAGGCCAATGTGTATGACCGCGCAGGACTGCCTTGTAGGCAGTGCGGTCATTTGATTAAACGATTGGTTCAAGGCCAACGCGCCACGTACTTCTGCCCTGTATGCCAAAAACCCTGACTAAGCAGACTGCTTCTTGGCAGTTTGGTAACTCAGTAGTGGGGTGGCAAAAAATTCATGGCCGCCACGACTTGCCATGGCAAAACACACAAGACCCCTATGCGGTGTGGCTGTCAGAAATCATGTTGCAACAAACGCAAGTAGTTACCGTCCGCGAATATTTCGCACGTTTTATGCAGCGATTTCCTTCCGTTCAAGATTTAGCGAATGCTTCACAAGATGAAGTGATGGGCTTGTGGAGTGGCTTGGGGTATTACAGCCGTGCCCGCAATTTACACCGCGCTGCACAAGACGTGGTAGCTTTACATGGCGGTGAATTTCCCAGCGATGCATTAACCCTGCAAACATTGCCTGGTATTGGCAGATCGACTGCTGCTGCTATTGCATCTCTGTGTTTTGGTGAGCCCATTGCGATTTTGGATGCCAACGTCAAACGCGTGCTTACCCGTTATCTGGGTTTCACTCACGATTTGACATACGCCAAAAACGAAAAACTATTGTGGGAGAAAGCGCAAGCACTCCTGCCGACCCAGTATGTTGCGCAGTCCATGCCGCACTACACGCAAGGCATGATGGATTTGGGCGCCACTTTGTGCACGCCCAAAACCCCGCAGTGCGGGCAGTGCCCTTTGAAAGATCACTGCAAAGCCTTTAATGAGGGTAAACCGCAAGACTATCCTGTCAAAACCAAAAAGCTAAAACGCACCAGTGAGCAACTCTGGTTGCTCTATGCACAAACTAAAACTGGAAGCGTTTGGATGGTGCAAAGACCCCAGTCGGGTATTTGGGCGGGCTTGTATTGCTTGCCCGTATTCGAGAGCTACGAATCTTTGGGGGCTTTTGTTTCAGCTAAAGCTAAGGCTAAGTCTGATTTACAAGACATGCCAGTGATCAAACATACGCTGACACACAAAGATTTGTATTTGCATCCGGTGGCATTGCAAGTGACCAATCAAAAGTCTCTGGGTCAGGGACATTGGTTTGATCGACTATCGATGGCCGACATAGGCTTGCCCGCTCCCATTCGCAAACTGATGGGTTAATGGGTATCTAACTCGCGATGGCGTTTTAAGGTAACCCAGTGAGATGCGAATTGTTTTGTCAGNNTCGGCCACACTGGCGTCTTGGCCGGTTAAGTGTTTCAAGCCAGCTTCGTAATGGGGGTTTGGCAACATGCGCACATCGAACACATAGTCTGCATGCATAGGGATGCCGCGTTTGAAGGCAAATGACTCGAACATCAAAGTCAGTTGTGTAGCGGGTGCCGAAATCAGTGACTTGATATAGCCTTGTAACTTAGCGCTTCTAAGCAAACTGGTATCAATGATGTGGGACTCTTCGCGCAACGCACCTAATAAATTGCGCTCCATTTCAATGGCATCGATCACGTCGCGGTCTAGGTCTGTGGAAAGGTTTTTGTCTTGTTGGCGGGATAAGGGGTGCCGTCTGCGCGTTTCAGAGAACCGACGCACCAAAGTATCCGTGGTTGCGTCTAAAAACAACAACCGAATGTTGACATTTTTGCTACGCAATTCGGCTAACTGCGCAGGTACCAGAGGCAAAGATTGGGCGCTACGCACATCCATGGCAATAGCAACTTTGTCGGTCTGTTTATGTTGCTCTAAATCAACAAATTGCAAAAGTAATTCGGGCGGAAGGTTGTCTACGCAATAGTAACCTGCATCTTCTAGCGCGTGCAAGGCTACTGACTTTCCTGAGCCTGACATGCCTGTGATGAGAACTAACTCGAGGGTCATGCCTTGGCCTTTGCTTTGGAGGTCGTATTTGCTGGCGAATGAGACTCTTGGCTAACGGTAGGTTTTTTATTTTGTAACTGCAGCATTTCCCGTGCGTGTGCACGGGTGGTGTCAGAAATTTTTTCACCGCTAAGCATGCGTGCAATTTCGTTGACGCGTTCCTCGCCTTCAACCAATGTCACTTGGCTCGCTACACCTTGTGCATCGCTTTGCTTAGAAACAACGCCGTGGTGATCTGCGCACGCAGCAACTTGCGGCAAGTGCGTGACTGCCAGCACTTGTCTGTCAACGCCTAGTTGTTGCATCAAGCGTCCTACGGTTTCAGCAACGGCACCTCCAACGCCCGAATCCACCTCGTCAAAAATCAATGTTTGGGCGCTGCCTAATTGGCTAGTGGTCACAGCAATCGCCAATGCAATACGCGAAAGTTCGCCACCCGAGGCCACTTTACCAACAGGCTTTGGTGTGCTGCCAGCATGCCCCGCCACTAAAAACACCACCGTTTCTAATCCGCTAACGCCAGGTTGGTCATTGGCTTCCAAAGCCACTTCGAAGCGACCTCCCTGCATACCCAGGCCTTGCATGGCCTGTGTAATCGATGTCGCTAACAATGGTGCTGCCTTTGCACGTGCCTTCGAAACTTTTTGCGCTTCAGTGGTGTAGTGGGCAAAGGCTTGCGCTTGTGCGCGTTCAAGCGCTTCAAGGTCACTGGAGGCTTCTAGTTGTTGCAAACGTTGTTTCCATTCGGCGTACACAGCAGGAAGTTCTTGTGGTGTGCGTTTGAAACGTCTTGCTAAGGACATCCACAAACCCATCCGTTCGTCGATAGCTTGCAGACCGTCTGGATCCAGTTCAGCATGGCTTAGGTAAGCTTGCAAGGAATGCGCTACGTCTCCGGCTTGCGCCAAGCTAGATGCCAATACATCCACCCAATTGGCGAATTCGGCCTCCACGTGGGCCTGATCTTGCAGCGCATTTTGTGCTTTTACGAGTTGGGTGAGTGCGCCTGTGTCGTCGTCTTCTAAGGCATGGATAGCGCTTTGTGCGGCATCCATCAGCGCTTGCGCATTTGACAGTCGTGTGTGCTGGTTGTTGAGTTCATCCCATTCGTCTGCGGCAGGACTTAGTTTGTCTACTTCGCCTACTTGCCACATCAATCGCTCGCGTTCATCTTGCAAGCTGGCTTGGTCATGCTGCGCATCGTGCAGTGTTTGTGTAGCCAATCGCCATGATGTCCATGCGCTGTGTAAATTCTTTAAGTCGATACTGGCATAAGCGTCTAGCAAGCCACGCACTGCATCGGGGCGCGTGAGGCTCTGCCAAGCGTGCTGCCCATGGATGTCGAGCAGCATATCGCCTAAGGCGCGCAGTTGCGCAGCAGTAGCAGGGCTGCCATTGATCCATGCCCGGCTTTTGCCTTGTATATCAATAGTTCTTTTGAGTAGGACGCCATCTTGTGCTGCGATATCGTCAAAGCCTTCCTCTTGCAGCCATGACAAGACCTCGGGCGTCACATCAAATTCAGCGCTAATTTCCGTTCGGTTGGCACCTTCTCGTATCACGCCCGATTCCGCGCGGGAACCCAGCACCAGTTGCACAGCATCGATCAAAATTGATTTGCCAGCACCTGTCTCACCGGTGAGTGCAGTAAAGCCGCCAGACAAATCCAAATCGAGCGCGCGAACAATTACAAAATCGCGCAAAACAATATGGCGCAAACTCATGCCACACCCTCATTCCAGTGGAGTTTTTCACGCAAGGTGTCGAAATAACTCCAGCCCTTGGGATGTAAGAAACGCGCTGAGAACTTAGAACGCGTAACGGTAATTCGGTCGCCGATCAAGAGTTCCGCTAGCGATTGCATATCAAAGTTTGCACTGGCGTCCCGCCCCGCAATAAGGTCAATTGCAATTTCGCCAGTGTCGGCCAACACGATGGGCCGATTAGAGAGGGTGTGCGGTGCAATCGGCGCCATTACCCATGCATTTAAGGATGGATGAAGCAATGGGCCACCTGCAGACAATGAGTAGGCCGTGCTGCCAGTTGATGAGGCAATGATTAAGCCGTCAGCACGTTGGTTAGCTACAAACCGCCCATCCACTTCCACGCGCAACTCCACCATGCCGGAGGTTGCACCACGGTTGACCACCACATCGTTCATTGCCAGTGTGTCAAACACGCAATGCCCATCGCGCCATACTTTGGCGTGCATGAGTGCGCGTTTGTCTTCTTCAAATGCCCCACGCAACATCGGCTTGAGAGTGCTCTCGAATCCTTGGATGGGTATATCGGTAATAAATCCCAATCTGCCTTGGTTGATACCAATCAATGGCACATCGTATTTAGCCAATTGCCGACCGTAGCCCAACATGGTGCCATCTCCTCCAACCACTAGGGCCAAGTCACAAGTCTTTCCGATACCTTCAACGTCCATCACCGAATATCCAGCGATTCCCGTATTGGAAGCGGTATCGTGCTCCAAAATGACATCCAAGCCCTGGTCAAGCAAAAACTGTGCGATGCTCTGAAGGGCTTGCTTGGAAGATGGTTTGGCACCACTGCCTACAGGCAGGTGGTATTTACCAATCAAAGCAATCTGACGAAATGTGGATTTCATGGCTAAATTACATCACTAAAATTTGTCTTCACCATGAACATGCTAGACGATCGCGCCAAAGTACTGCTGAAAGCACTGGTTGAACGCTATATAGCTGACGGACAACCCGTCGGATCGCGCACCCTTGCCCGTGCAACCGGCATAGAACTCTCGCCTGCCACCATACGCAACGTCATGTCTGATTTGGAGGTGCTGGGCCTTATCGCCAGCCCCCACACCTCGGCAGGGCGCGTCCCTACCTCGCGTGGATACCGCTTGTTTGTAGACACGATGTTGACGGCAGACCGAGAACAATTGCATACCCCGAGTTTGGCCGCAGATCAGCCGCAAAAAGTGATCGCCAATGCAGCAAATTTGTTGTCCGACTTGTCCCAATTCGTCGGCGTTGTGATTGCGCCACGGCGTAGTTCTATATTTCGCCATATTGAATTCCTAAAACTGTCAGAGCGCAGGCTATTGGTCATCATGGTCTCGCCTGAAGGAGACGTTCAAAACCGGGTTTTATTCACCGAGTCGGACTACACCACCTCGCAATTGACCGAAGCCTCCAATTACTTAAACCACCACTTTGCCGGCATGGCGATCGAGCAAGTGCGCGAGAAATTGTTAGCAGAGGTGGAATCGTTGCGCGGCGAGATCGCTACGCTGATGCAAGCTGCAGTTCAGGTGAGCACGGAGGCGCTCACCCAACCTCAGGATGATGTGGTCATCAGCGGAGAGCGTAACTTGTTGTCAGTCAGTGACTTTTCCAGCGATATGGGGCAATTGCGTCGTGCTTTCGATTTGTTCGAGCAAAAAGCCCAGTTGGTGCGTCTGCTAGATATTTCTGCCCAAGCAGAAGGGGTGCGTATTTATATTGGTGGCGAGAGCCAAATCGTTCCTATGGAAGAACTCTCTGTCGTCAGTGCCCC
>DDYJ01000131.1:0-144 GCA_002347905.1 Comamonadaceae bacterium UBA2237
GCACTTGAAAAAATGTACGACGTAGAGGACGGTAAGACCAACCCGTTTTTGCATTTGTCCATGCACTTGTCCGTCAGCGAGCAGTGCTCGATTGACCAACCGCGCGGTATTCGGCAAGCTGTTGAGTTGCTCACCGCCAGGCGC
>DDYJ01000131.1:196-3106 GCA_002347905.1 Comamonadaceae bacterium UBA2237
CGGCCTCCTGATGGGCAAGCGTATATTGACGCCGTGCAACGATGCGCGACGCGCGATTAACTCAAAAGGAAAAAAGACATGACTTATCCACGCATTCTTCAAAAAGTCTTGGCGCTAGGCTTGGTGGCCTTGCTCGCTGCAACCTCGGCGATGGCCCAAAACTACCCCAACAAGGCGATCAAATTCATTGTTCCCTTTCCTGCCGGTAGTGCGACTGACAATGTTGGGCGCATCTTGGCGCAAGCCATGGGTGAAGCCATGGGGCAATCAATCACCATCGAAAACAAAGCGGGCGCCAATGGCATATTGGGCGCTGAGGCTGTTAAAGCGTCACCTGCTGACGGCTACACGTTTTTGGTGACGACCAGCACGACACAAGCAGCGAACGTGCACCTCTACCGCAAGCTGTCTTATGACCCTGTCAAAGATTTCACGCCGATTGGCAAAGTGGGTGAGACTGGATTTATTTTGATGGTGGCTTCAGATTTCCCCGCCAAAGACATGAAAGAGTTCATCGCATACGCCAAAGCCAACCCTGGGAAATTGGCCTACGGTCACGGGTCTTCTGGTTCTTTGGTTTCAGCTGCCATGTTGTGCGAGCTGGCGGGCCTGCAAACTGTGAGCGTTCCGTACAAAGGCATTCCACCTGCGATGACGGATTTGCTGGGAGGTCAATTGCAATTTGCTTTTGCCGACGTGGGCAATGCGGTATCGCAAATGAATGGCGGCCGTATGCGGGGCTTGGGCGTGACGACGCGCAAGCGTGCTGGCAAAGCGCCCAATGTTCCTGCCATTGGAGATACGGTCAAAGACTACAACGTCAGCGCTTGGTTTGGCTTGATGGCACCTGCCGGACTCCCAGCCGACGTCCATAAAAAAGCCTCGGCTGCATTTTTGGCCGTCATGGCCAAGCCAGAGGTGCGCGAAAAAATCCAAGGCGTCGGCATTGACCTGGATGTTGAAGACTCGGCCACCCTCGCCAAAACCATAGACTCTGAAATCAAAAAATGGGGTGGATGGGTCAAGGCTGCAGGTATCACGCCTGAATAAGCAGTGGGTCTTAGCAACCATTTATCGGGACACCTAGACGGCGCGCTGGCAGGTTTACGCGTTATCGATTTGACGGGTGTGGTCCTGGGCCCCTATGCCACCCAAATTTTGGGGGACTATGGCGCCGACGTCATCAAGATTGAGCCACCAGGCGGCGACATCATGCGCCATGCGGGTCCCATGAAACACGAGGGCATGGGGCACATCTTTATCAATGCCAACCGCAACAAACGCTCGGTTGTTCTTGACCTGCGCCAAGAGACACAACGCGCGCAACTATTGGCTTTGTGCAAAACCGCCGATGTGCTGACTTACAACATTCGTCCTGCATCGATGTCACGCTTGGGGCTATCGTTTGACACCTTGCATGCGCTCAATCCTCAACTGGTAGTCTGCGGAGCCTATGGCTATAGCGAGGGCGGGCCCTACTCTGTCTGGCCGGCTTACGACGATTTGATTCAAGGCGCCGCTTGCGTGCCATGGCTCATGGCGCAAAGCGGCAGCCATGAGCCGCGATATGTGCCCGCCACGTTTGCAGACCGCGTGACAGGACTCAATATGGCGCACGCCGTGATGGCAGCAGTCATCGCGCGTTACCGCACGGGCTTGGGCCAACATGTCGAAGTACCCATGTTCGAATGCTTGCTGCAATTTGTACTGGGCGAACATCTGGGCGGGGAAACCTGGCAACCGCCCATCGCCCCCATGGGCCACGCACGCATGCTGTCGGCGAATCGCAAGCCTTACCCAACCCAAGATGGATACATCTGCGCGCTGATGTACAACGACGCGCACTGGAAGGCATTTTTGCAACTCATCGGCCAAGCGGATTTGTTCGATACAGACCCTCGTTTTGGTACACAAGTGCAAAGGCTAGCGCACATTGACGCTTTGTATGCGTTTGTAGCCACCCATATGCACGCACGCACCAGCGCACAATGGATGCAAGAGTTGAGCGCACACGACATTCCAGTGATGCCGATGATGAAGTTAGACGATCTGCTCACCGACCCCCACCTCTTAGCCACGCAAGGCTGGCAAGACATAGAACATCCCTTCGAAGGCAAGTTACGGCAACTTCGCCCACCCGTGCGCATGAGCGGCACACCGACTGGCATATGGCGGCCAGCACCGCGCTTAGGTGAACATACGCAAGAAGTCTTGCAATCTATTCCATCGACATAAAACGCACGGCGTTAGAACACACAGCATAAAAAAAGCCCGCAAAGCGGGCTTTTTGCTAATGGCTAAAACTTGTTAGCGAAACTTGGATTGCGGTACGGTTTTCAAATCGCCTTGCTGAGAACCCACATAGTTGGCCAACTCTTTGAGTTCAGACAAACTAAACTGCTTGGCGACACCGCCCATCACACCGTTGTTACGGCCCCATGCACTGTTGCCTTCAACTTTGTAGGACTTCAAGGCCACATATAAATAGTCAGCGTTTTGGCCAGCAATTTTGGGGTAGCTGGGGTCGATCGGTTTGGCAAAGTTTTCGCCATGGCATGAAGTGCATGCGCCTTTGGCGACTAGTGCAACTACGTTTGGTTTGGCTACTGTCGCTTTATCAGGCAATGTGGCACCTTCAACTTTGCCATGTGCTGAATAGTACGCAGAGATGTCCGCAATGTCTTGGTCAGACAAGTTGTAAGCGATGCCTTTCATGGTGGGGTGCTTACGTTCACCTTTTTTGTAGGCAGTCAAAGCACTGGCAATGTATTTCTCGCCTTGGCCAGAGATTTTGGGGACTTTGTACACTTCAGGGAAACTGGCTTGGTAGCCTTGGATGCCATGACAACCAATACACATCGCTATCTTGGTTTCGCCTGCTTTGGCGTCGCCTTTGATGTCTTGGGAAAA
>DDYJ01000131.1:3187-4652 GCA_002347905.1 Comamonadaceae bacterium UBA2237
TCAAGATGAAATTCACCGGAACCGATAACTATGTAGCCACACAGGATCTGATGCTGGCAGTCAACGCCGCCATCACCCTCAAGCGCCCGCTACTCGTCAAGGGCGAACCGGGTACAGGAAAAACCATGTTGGCAGAGGAAGTTGCCCAGTCGTTAGGCATGCCGCTCTTGCAATGGCATATCAAATCGACCACCAAAGCACAGCAAGGCCTCTATGAATACGACGCCGTAAGCCGTCTGCGCGACAGCCAAATGGCGGACTTAGACGGCGGCGAGCGCGTCAAAAACATTGAAAACTACATCATCAAGGGTGTGCTTTGGCAAGCTTTTACAGCCGAGCAACCCGTTGCCTTGTTGATTGATGAGATTGATAAAGCCGATATCGAGTTTCCAAACGACTTGTTGCGTGAGATCGACCGCATGGAGTTTTATTGCTACGAGACGCGCCAACTCATCAAAGCGAAAAACCGACCATTGGTCTTCATCACGTCCAATAACGAGAAAGAACTGCCTGACGCTTTTCTGCGCCGATGCTTCTTCCACTACATCAAGTTTCCAGACGCAGAAACCATGCGCCAAATCGTGGCGGTGCATTACCCGAATCTGAAAAAAGAATTACTTAATGTCGCGATGAAGACTTTCTTCGATATCCGCAACCTTCCCGGATTGAAGAAAAAGCCCTCCACTAGCGAACTTCTTGACTGGCTCAAACTTCTGGTCGCTGAAGATATTCCGCTGGAAGCCCTACAAACACAAGACGACAAAGTGGCTGTTCCACCTTTGGTAGGCGCCTTGCTTAAAAACGAGCAGGACGTGACCTTGTTTGAAAAACTCGTCTTTATGCAAAGTCGCAATCGTTAAACCTGCATTGACAACCCAATAACCGACCTAAAAAATCAAACTTAGAAATCGAATATGGGACCTCTAATCGAAGGCTTAACAGACGCAATCGGGTTTATCGTCGGCGCATTGCTTGGATATGGGCTTGGCGTGGCTTTGGGCCTCAACCTATTTGCTGAAGGCTATGGCACTGGTAGTGTGATTGCCATCTTGCTGGTGGGCTTAGGCGGCGGCATGGGCTTGCAAGCGGCACGCCACTTCAGAGACCGCCAAAACAACTCCTCAGATTCAGATTAAATTTTAGACAAACCGACTTTTCAGACACTACGAAATATGCTGATCGATTTCTTCTACACCTTGCGCGAAGCCAAGTTACCGGTTTCGGTCAAGGAATACCTCACGCTGCTGGAAGCCTTGCAAGCGCAAGTGGTGGGGCCTGGAAGTGACGCTTGCAGCATGGACGACTTTTATTTTTTAAGTCGCATCACATTGATCAAAGATGAAAAACACTTTGACAAATTTGACCGTGCCTTTGGTTCGTATTTCAAAGGCGTGGAAATGTTGGGCGACTTCACCAAAGAAGTTCCCAATAGCTGGCTAGAAAAACTCTTACAAAACGAACTCAG
>DDYJ01000131.1:4662-8179 GCA_002347905.1 Comamonadaceae bacterium UBA2237
CGCCTAGAAGAACAAAAAGAACGCCACCAAGGCGGCAACAAATGGATTGGCACCGGTGGCACATCGCCCTTTGGCAATGGTGGATATAACCCGCAAGGCATTCGCATTGGCGGCAAAGGCGGTAACAAAAGCGCAGTCAAAGTGTGGGACCAGCGTGCCTACCAAGATTACGACGACACGCAAGAGTTAGGGACCCGCAACATCAAAGTTGCACTGCGCCGTTTACGTCGTTTTGCACGCGAAGGCTCTGCTGACGAATTAGATTTACCAGACACCATACGCGCCACGGCAGCCAATGCGGGCTACCTAGATATCAAGATGATTCCCGAGCGCCACAACAACGTCAAAGTTTTGTTGCTGATGGACGTAGGCGGCACGATGGACGAGCACGTAGCCCGCGTGGAAGAAATGTTCTCTGCTGTCAAAGCGGAGTTCAAACACTTAGAGTTTTATTACTTCCACAACTGCGTCTACGACTTTATGTGGCGCAACAACCGCCGCCGTTTTGCTGAAAAGTTTGACACCTGGGACATCATCCGCAAATACAACAAAGACTACAAACTCATTTTTATTGGCGACGCAACCATGAGCCCTTATGAAATCGTGCAACCGGGCGGCAGTGTGGAATACAACAACGAAGAGCCCGGCGCTGAGTGGTTGCAACGCTTAACACACGCCTTTCCTAAATTTGCTTGGATCAACCCAGAGCCTCAAGGCGTTTGGCAATACCGCCAAAGCATTAGCATCATCCAGCAGTTGGTGAGCAACCGCATGTACCCCATGACCCTCAAAGGCTTGGAAGAGGCGATGCGGATGTTGAGTAAATAAATACGCGCTTGTTCATCAGCTATTGGATCAATAAAACAACAGCGAAGGCAGCAAAAATCACAGCCCAAATAATTTTGGAATTGCGCTCCATCGCTTTGAGTCCAAGCTCTACCGAAGACAAACGACGAGGTGGTGGCGGGCGGTCAGAGAAATCAGTGGTTGTTGCCTGCGATTCGCTTCCAACCCAAGTTGTGGCATCAGACCTCAGAAACTCTGTAAATGCCTCACTTTCTGGGCTAGCAGGCTTTAGAGCTGTTTCCAGCATAAGCACACGTTGCACCAATAAATAAGTCGCATAGGGTTGCTGGCTGACTGACTCGGCAATCAATTTGGCCGCCATATCGTCATAAACGCGGGGTTGGGTTTGTATCAATTCGCGCAAGAACCGCATCAATACATCACGTTCGCTTCCTGTCATTGGTCATCCTTTCTTGCTTTTTCTAATTCCCGCTTTTGCTTTTCTTTTTTCAAATCATGCCATTGGTGGGCAGCAAATACAAAGACCAAAGCAAAAACACCTAATTCAATCCACATACCCATCACGCTTCTCCTATTCGGAATGGTTTTTCTAGGCAGACTGGTAACTTTACAATGCATTCACGTGCCGCCGTAGTTCAATGGATAGAACGAGTGCCTCCTAAGCGCTAGATACAGGTTCGATTCCTGTCGGAGGCACCAACGACTTATATCTTCAGGCCACAGTGGGTAAGGAAGCGCCCAAAGAAGTCACAGCGCTCATTAAATTGCGAATCGTGTCTGACTCAATATTGCGCGTAATAAACACCAGGCGCGAATCACGGTCGGTACTCGGCCATTGGTCTAATTCAATCGGCGGACTAAATATATGTTGCACGCCCTGTATGACCACTGGTTTACCTTCTACGTTCACGATGCCTTTGACACGCAACATATCGGGACCACGCAAGGTAGTGAGTAATTCCAACGCCGCAGAAAACCCGCTCCATACAAATGGTTTGGAAAACCGCAAAGACAGAGTTCGAATAGCTGCGTCATGGCGCGATGGCGTGGCGCCCAAATAACGGCCTTCTCCACTTGTATTGGAAGATGGCGCTTGGATATCTTCGCCTAAGAAGTGCAGTGCATCACTACTGCCAACAGCGCTGTGCAAACCTAACCCAGTTAACAAAACAGGATCGATATCGCCGTTCAACACATCGACTTGATCAGCGCGTGGGTTAAGCGCGGTAAGTGCGTCACGTAATGTTTGTAAAACTTCACTACTTGCCAAATCAATTTTGGTGATGAAAATGCGATCTGCCATGGCTATTTGTTTGATCGCCTCTGGTTGGCGTTGCATCAAATCTAAACCGTGAAACGCGTCAACCAATGTGACTAAGCCATCCAACCGAAAGTGGTGGTTGATCAAGGTATCGCTCAGCAATGTTTGCACGACGGGGGCCGGATCGGCTAGTCCTGTCGTCTCAATGATGACGCGGTCAAATTCCGGAATTTGCCCAGCCCGACGCTGATTAAACAACTCACGCAAACTGTCTTGTAAGTCCGTTCGCACTGAGCAGCAAATACAGCCATTGGCCAACAAAGACATGTTCTCGGTGACGTTGGCCACCAAGTCATGGTCAATGCCAATTTCACCGACTTCGTTGATGATGACAGCTGCGCGGTTCATCCCTGGATGGCGCAGCAAACGTGCAATCAGCGTGGTTTTGCCACTTCCTAAAAAACCTGTGACCAGACTGATTGGGATTTTTCCAGCCAATGCGTCACGAAAAGTCATCTTGGGTTAAACATTCATTTCCAAGATATACAAGCCACCTGTGAAACGATCCATGGTGTAGACGATGCGCCTTTCATCGACAAACACGTCGTTGAGTTGGATCGCGCCAGCAGGCGACAACTTGGGGGCACCAGGTACGAAATACGCGACCTCTTGCACTTGGTAAGGGTCTGTCGTGTCGTAAACACGAACGCCTGCATTGAAGAAGGAGCCAATGATGAGCGTGTCCGAACAAAACGACGTGGAAATGGGCAGGTTCTCATGCAAGTTGTGCGCACCAAAACGACCACCCCGTTTCGCAAATGCGTCATAGGGCGGCGCAGGAAAGGTACCAATCGGCACTGGATTTTTTTCATTACGCGAATCAATCACCCACACCAGTTTAGGCCAGTCAGCGCCGTTGTCTTGCACGCACTCATCGCTGACGACCCATAAGTTGCGATCGAAGAGCGGAAGCAAGGTGTGGATGAATCCATTAAATGGTGGCGAATGGTTCCAATGCGACACCACTTTGATATTGCTCTTATCGGCGATATCCAACACAAATGCGCCACCATCGATGTAACCCACATACGCGCGGTCCGGACGATTAGGAAACACATTGGTGTTGTGAGCGCGAAAGCCCGTATCGAATTTTTGGGTGAGACGCTCTGGTGGTGGCGCCTCATCGCCTTCACGTGTACCGGGATACCACCAACGACCCACTTCAAAAGGTTTGGCTGGGTTAGACACATCCAAAATGCGATAGAACTGGTCATCTAATAGGTTGCGTGGTTGAAAATCTGCAGAACCCGATGACATATGCAAATAACGGCCATCTACAAACCACACCGCATGCACACCTCGTGAATAAGGTCCTGAACAATCAAAGTGAGAAATCAGTCGGGGGGTTTCTGGTTTGGAGATATCGAATAAATCCACGCCAGCGGGTTT
>DDYJ01000131.1:8249-11185 GCA_002347905.1 Comamonadaceae bacterium UBA2237
CGACCATCTTGGGGTTTTTAGGGTCTGTGACGTCCACACCCGTGAAGTTTTTAGGAGCTGATTCATGCGCCATCCAGAGGATGCGTCGACCATCCGAGGTCAATTGCACCGACATGCCCTCGCCCATTCCACCAAATCCACCTAACTCATGCTGGGCTAGCAGTTTCATATTGTGTGAGAGTGTTTGGTCACTGCGACCGCCAGGCGTTGAAAGGTTGAGCATGGGTATTTACCGTGTTGCAAATGATCGTTTGATAATACAAGATATGGCCTCAGGCACTCGCTCTTATCGAGTTTTCAATTTTTTTTGATAGGACATCCATGGTCACTACTTTTTTATCTTTGCGTCGTCACCTTATCGTCACTTTGGCTTTGGGTCTTGTATCAATTCATGGTGTAGCACAAGCACAGGGTTCTAAATTTCCAGACAAACCCGTTAAATTGATCGTGACGTATCCACCCGGTGGCAGTTCCGATTTGATGGCGCGTGTGATGGGCCAAAAGATGAGCGAAATTTGGGGACAACCCGTCATCGTAGAAAGTAAACCTGGTGCTGCAGGCTCTATCGGAATGGAATTTGCTGCGCGTCAACCAAATGACGGCTACACATTTGTGATTGGTAATCTCGGGCCCGCTGGAGTGAATCCACTTCTTTCCAAACTACCCTACAGCATGGAAAAAGATTTTGCACCGGTAGCATTGACTGCGACCGGCGCCAACATTTTGGTAGTCCCTGCCAATTCACCATACAAAAATCTCAAAGACGTGATTGCGGATGCCAAGGCCAACCCTAACAAAGTGAGTTATGGCACCAGTGGCCCCGGCAGCATGTCTCACCTTGCGGGCGAACTTATTTCTCGCCAAGCGGGTGTCAAGATGGTCAGCGTTCCCTACAAAGGTGGCGGTCAAGCGGTGACGGATGTGATTTCTGGGCAACTGCACATCATGGTTTCTGATGCGCTACCTGTGAGCCAACACATCAAGTCGGGACGCTTACGCGCATTGGCGATCACCAGTGAAAAACGTTCGGCTTTGTTTCCAGATATTCCCACCTTTACAGAGGCAGGACTCGAGGGTATCGTGGCGTTGAACTGGTGGGGCGTTTTCTTGCCAATTGGAACATCACAGGCTGTCATCGACAACTACAACGCCACTCTGGCCAAAATTGCTGTCAACCCAGACCTCAAAGATCGTTTTGCTGGATTAGGCGTTGAACCGCACGCCACATCGCCTGCAGAATTCAAAGTATTTTTAGCTGCAGAAAAAGCTAAGTACTCGAAGTTGATCGCTGACAACAATATCAAAGCAGAATAAATATTGCGCCTGTCTCTAACCGCCTTTGCCACTCTTTTACTGATTGCGTTCTTAATGGGCGCTAACCATGTCGCGGCGCGATTCGCGTTTGCGCATGGGGTAGATGTCACTACCGCCATTGCCGTGAGAAGCACCGTCACTGCTTTGGTGGTCGGATTGATTTTGTGGCGCGCCAAAGTAGCACTTACCCTGTCAGCCAAGCATCCACGCGCTTTGTTAGCTGTGGGTTTTTTGATTGCTATTCAAAGTTACTGCTTGTATTCCGCAGTAGCCCGTCTTCCGGTTGCGCTAGCTTTATTAGGCTTTAACACCTACCCACTGTGGATCGCCTTATGGGCACGTGTGCTCTACAAACACCAACCTGAGCCTGCTGTGTTACGCGTGATGCCCATCATGCTGGCTGGACTAGCACTTGCGCTCGATGTTTTGGGCGCCACGTCTGGTTTGGGTGCGCAAGGACAGTGGGCAGTGATAGGCGAAGGTGTATTTTTTGCATTGGCAGCGGCGGCCTTGTTTGGCATTGCCATGGTTTTCACCCAACATGAAGCGGGTGACTTAGACGGCCGCCTTCGCACATTCAGCACCATGACATGTGTTGCAATCTTGGCTTGGCTGATGATAGGTACACAAACTGGGCTTCACTTACCTGATGCACCAGAAGGTTGGTTGGGCTTATGCATGTTGTCACTTTTGTATGGCACAGGTTTTACTATCATGTTTACCGTTTTGCCGCGTTTGGGTGTTGTGGGTAATTCCGCCATCATGAACGTAGAACCTGTTTTTGCTTTGATACTGGCATGGATACTGTTAGACCAAGCGATTGCACCCATTCAACTTGTAGGCGCGTTGGTGGTGGTGTCGACAGTGATGTACTTGGGATTACGTAAAAGATAGGCCAAAATAGTTTGCCATCTCAGCGCACAAACCTTTGGAGTCCTATGCATCAGAAAAATATCACTGCTCGACTTAAGAAATTTGTGCTGATTACTTTTCTTGGCACTTGTGCTTGGAGTGCGCTTGCAGATACACCCTCATTGGGCATTGGCATCTCCCAATACGCCTACCGCGAACCTTCTCTGGGCGTAATGCAGGACGGATGGCTAGGGATCGCGCAAGCGAAATGGGCGCCAGACAATTTACGTATCAAAAATTGGCCTCTGACACTTTCAGGTCAAGCGACTTTTGGGTATGCCGACTACACAGGTTCTGGCACCATGGCAAACCAACCAACCAACATCTACCAGTTACAAGTTGAAAGTCCGCATACCGAATGGGTAAAGGGCTACCAAATAAGCCCTGGCGTGGGTTATCGCTATTTGTATAACGATGCACGCGGCATAACCAGCACCAACTATTCAGGGTACAGGCGCACTAGCGAATACCTGTTTGCAAGCCTTGGTATTGAGCGTCCATTTGGTGAGAATTGGCGCGCCACAGCAACGGGCTATTACTTGTTAACCGGCAGACAAACATCCAACTTATTTGACGTTGGGGGTAACTACGCTACACAAGGCCCCTTACAAAATACACAGCGTCACGGCTTCGGTTGGAGGGCGGGCATTTGTAAAACTTACCAGGCCTTGGACTTCTGCTCTAACTTTGAATATTGGCAAATTGGTGCG
>DDYJ01000132.1:0-169 GCA_002347905.1 Comamonadaceae bacterium UBA2237
ACCGACACATTGAGTTCTTGAATCAATTGACTCTGCGCCAAATATTCCCCGCGCTGGATGTTCTCAGACATCACCAAGCGGACAAAATCTTGGTTGCCGTAATGGTGGTCAAAAGTAAAGCCTACCAATTTAGCCAATGCCTCTGCGGGGGGCAAATCTGCCAACTGCA
>DDYJ01000132.1:191-4648 GCA_002347905.1 Comamonadaceae bacterium UBA2237
TCAGCCAACTGCAAATCAGACTCGGTTTGGCGAATGCGGCGATAAGACTCTTCCAGAACAGCGAGGTAGAGCCCCTCTTTACTGCCGAAGTAGTAATAGATCATGCGCTTGCTGGTGTGTGTAGCGTCAGCAATGGCATCGATACGCGCACCAGCCAAACCCTTAGCGGCAAACTCTTGCGTAGCCACTGCCATGATGCCAGCCATCGTGCGCGCAGGATCATTGGTACGCGTCGTCACGCGCTGGCGTTTTGCTTGGGGCTTAGCAAGTACAGGCTTTGATTTGGAATGTACTAGTTCGTTCATTCACAAAGTATAAAACGCCAAGGTGTATGCAATCAACACTGGGCTTTACTTAAAGCACACAGTTAGACCTTGACGGCACCGCCCAAAAATAACCTATCCATTTCGGGGTCAGCCAATATTTCCGCCGCGGACTGGTGCAATACCAAGCGACCCGATTCCAACGCAATCGCATCATCCGAATACTTCAAAGCACTCTTGACGTTTTGCTCGACCATCAACACCGTCGTACCTTGGTCAGCCAATTTACGCAACAACTTAAAGACATCTTGAACCACCATGGGTGACAAGCCAATAGAAGGCTCATCGATCAATAAAACCTTGGGACGTAACAAAAGCGCACGCCCAATCTCAAGTTGCTTTTGCTCGCCACCCGATAAAGAAGCGGCAGCAGAGTTCATGCGTTCTTTCACACGCGGGAAAAACTCCAGCACCTCAGGAATTCGCGCATGCGTTGTCTTCATGCCCAAAGTAATGCCACCTAATTCAAGGTTTTCGTAAACAGAGAGCTGTCCAAACAAATTACGCCCTTGGGGTACAAAGGCAATACCTTTTGCCAGCAAATCTTTTTGGCTAGATCCCGTAATTTCTGCGCCATTCAAATAAATATGCCCTTGTTTGGGGGTCAGTAAACCAAACAAAGTTTTGAGCACAGTCGACTTACCCGCCCCATTAGGTCCAATCAACAGAGTGATCGAACCTGTTGGTACGCTGAATGACAAGTCGTTGAGGATCATGAAATCCTTGTAACCGGCGACGACATCTTTGAATTCAATGCATGGTGTGGTCATCTCAATTTCCTAAGTAGGCGTCGAGCACTTGCTTATTCGCGCGTATTTCAGCTGGCGTACCAATGGCTAGCACCTTGCCCTCCACCATCACCATGATGCGGTGGCATAGTTCCATCACAAAGTCCATGTTGTGTTCGATCACCACAAAGCTACCTTTGCGCGACTGGTTGAGTTCTTTTAGTAGCTTAGAAATTCCGCCAACTAAGGCAGGATTCACACCTGCACATGGCTCATCTAACAGAACCAAATCAGGGTCGCTCATAAACGCCATCGCGATATCGACTAGCTTTTGCTGCCCGTAACTCAACTCACCGGCTTTTTTATCCGCAACGTGGCTGATATGAAATTGCGCAATCAAAGCATCTGCTTTGGCACCCAAACCAGAATCGCCAGGGGCAAACATCCGGCTTAACAAACTGCCTTGGTGTTCTTGCGCAGCAACGATCAAGTTATCGCGCACTGTCATCTTGCCAAACACTTGCAAAGTCTGAAAGGTGCGGCCTACGCCTAAGCGATTAAGTTCTAGAGGGCCTAAGGTAGTCACATCTTGTCCATTGAGTTCGATCTTGCCTTCGTCTGGCGTGATCTGCCCCAACATGCTGTTGAACAAAGTTGTTTTGCCAGAACCATTAGGCCCAATGACACCAAAGATTTCTCCAGGACGCACTTCAAAAGAAACGCCACCAACCGCTTGAATGGCGCCATAGGCTTTTTTCAAACCGGTTACCTTCAACACAGGGAGGTTGTTAGTCAAAGTCATACTTTCACCCCTTGTGGCTTGCCCGCAGCAGCACGCAATGCAGAAGCTTCACGCGATTGGCGTTTGGCGCGAATAAGGTCTGGAATACTCAACAAACCGTCGGGCAACCAAATCATCAAAACCACTACGGCAGTGCCAAATACAAACAAATACCAAGCTTGCGCGAAACGTAACCACTCGGGCAAGATCACACCCACCGCAGCGCCCAACATAGGACCAAAGAAATAGCCCGGTCCGCCCACTACCACCATCAAGTACATCATGATGGAAGCTTCCACATTAAAAGGCGCAGGGTCAATGAACTGCACCAAGGATGCGAACAAAGCACCCGCAATACCCGCGTAGGCAGCACCGATGGCAAAACTCAACAAGGTGTAGTTACGGATATCGATACCCAAACTCTCGGCACGAATGGGGTTGTCGCGAAGTGCCGTGAAGGCCTTGCCCCACGGCGAACGTAATAAACCAAGTAACAAAATCGATAATAGAAGCGTGATACCCAGCACCAAATAGTAATAAGCCAAGTTGCCATCAAAACTGATGCCGAAGGCTTCTGGACGCGCAATATTGTTGATACCAAAAGTACCCCCAGTTAACCATTCCTCGTTGCGCATCACCAACCAAATCGCTGTGTTAAAACCTAAGGTCGCGAAGGCTAAGTAAATGGTTTGAACGCGCAATGCAGGAAAGCCCAACGCAAGTCCAACGACAAAACAGAACAAGGCTGCCATGGGCAGACCCAGCCAAAAACTCAAACCTGCCTTGAGCGTGATGGCGACGGTGTAAGCACCGATTCCAAAGAATGCCGCGTGGCCCAGAGATTTCTGTCCGGCATAGCCCACCGTTAAATTCAAACCCATGGCTGCGATCACATAAATCAGCCAATAGGTGAATAGATAAATACCGTGGTTCTTGAATGCTGTGGGAAGAAACACCAAGGCCAACAAACCCACCAAGATAGAAAGCAATGCGATTTTTTTCATACCTTGCGCTCCACTTTCTTACCTAGCAAGCCTTGTGGTTTGAACAAGATCACCACTATAAAAATAATCAAGGCAACCGCATCTTTGTAAGCGGGTGAAATGTAGGCGGCTGCCAAGTTCTCACACACACCCACAATCAAACCACCTAACAACGCACCACGTGAGTTGTTAAAGCCACCGATGATGGCCGCAAAGAATGCCTTGTTTCCAAGGGATGCACCCATATCGAATTTCGCCAAGTATGTGGGCGTCACCAAAATAGCCGCTGCTGCAGCGAGCAATGCATTGATCGCAAAGGTATAAAAAATCATGCGTGGCACATTGATGCCCAACACCGAAGCACTTTCGGTGTTTTGGGCCACAGCTTGCATCGCACGACCCGTCACCGTTTTCGCTAAAAATGCTTGTGTGACCAAGACCAAGGCCATAGCAAACACAAAGGTGCCTACATCAGTGCCCGACACCACGACTCCCGCAACGTTGTACACCGCATCTGGAAACAAGTTGGGGAAAGGCTGCGGCTCCGCACTAAAACCAGCACGCACACCATTTCGCATGGCGATTGACAAACCAATGGTCGCCACAACGATCGGCATCATTCCGTATTTGAAGAGAGGATCAACCAAGCCACGCTTGAACAACCAACCCAAGACTACGACCGACAAAATACAACTCACACAGAAACTCACTAAGAGTGGCATGCCAGCGGTCAAGCATCCAATCATCATGAATGCTGGCAACATCACAAACTCGCCTTGGGCGAAATTAATCGTCCCAGAGGCTTGCCACAGTAAGGTAAAGCCTAGGGCGGCCAATGCGTAAATACTGCCAGTGGCCAGACCACTGAAAAAGAGTTGTAAAAAGTCGGTCATGGCTCAGCTAAAAATTACTAGGATGCGTTTAGTTGCAACTCCAACTCGTGCAGCACCTTGTAACAAGGCAATACCTGCGCCACGCTGGAGTTGGGTTCACGTCCGTCTTTGATCGCGCTGAAGAACTCACGGTCTTGAAGTTCAATACCGTTGATCGATACCGCCACTTTGGACACATCGATTTGTTCTTCTTTTCCTGTGTACAGGTCGTCATATCGCGCCAAGTACGTTGCGTTGTCACCGATGTATCGGAAATAAGTCCCCAAAGGGCCATCGTTGTTGAAAGACAAACTCAACGTACAAATAGCGCCATTGGCAGCTTTTAATTGAATGCTCATATCCATTGCAATACCAAGTGATGGATGAATAGGCCCCTGCACTGCATTGGCTTTCACGATCTGACTACCCGCTTGGTAAGCGAACAAGTCCACCGTGTGTGCTGCGTGGTGCCACAACAAGTGGTCGGTCCAACTACGTGGCTGGCCTAGCGCGTTCATATTGGTACGGCGAAAGAAATAGGTTTGCACATCCATTTGCTGGATATTGAATTCCCCAGCTTTGACCTTGTTGTGCACATACTGATGGCTAGGATTGAAGCGGCGGGTATGTCCGCACATGGCAACCAAGCCTTTTTCTTTGGCCAAAGACACCACGGCCTCTGCATCTTTCCAACTGTCTGCCAAAGGGATTTCCACTTGCACATGTTTACCAGCTTTTAAGCAGGCAATGCTTTGGGCTGCGTGCATTTG
>DDYJ01000132.1:4681-5717 GCA_002347905.1 Comamonadaceae bacterium UBA2237
ACTTCTTTGGTTTTTTCTAATTCACGGCTGATGAGCGAGACAACTTCGACGCCGTCGATATTCTTGATGCCATCCAAGTGTTTGATACCAAATGCACCAGCACCTGCAAGCGCTACTTTGATTGTTTTAGACATATTGTGTTTCTCCGAAATTTAACAATTATTGACATTCCAAAATGGCATGCCCCACAGCGGTATTGGATGCGGGTACATGGTAGAAACGTTTGGCAAGCTTGGGGGCTTTGCCCGTGACTTTGCCGCCATTCACATCTGACATTGCACCCCGTGCAATCAACCACATCACCAGTTCAATGCCTTCGCTTCCGGCCTCACGCACGTAGTCAATATGCGGAACTTTTGCACACGCCACAGGATCGTTGATCATCAAATCGAGCCACTGGTTATCCCATTCGCGGTTGATCAGACCCGCACGAGCGCCTTGTAATTGGTGGCTCATACCACCAGTTCCCCAAATGTGCACATTGAGGTCTTCGTCGTAGCTCTCGACAGCTTTGCGTATGGCTTGTCCTAAATTGAAACAACGTTGGCCACTGGGTACGGGATATTGCACCACGTTCACTGCAAATGGAATGACGGGGCAAGGCCAAGCACCTTTCTCAGGATCTTGCTGGCCACACATCAAAGATAAGGGCACGGTCAAACCATGGTCGACATCCATTTTGTTGATGATGGTGAGGTCGAAGTCTTGTTGGATCACAGACTGTGCAATGTGTGAGGCTAACTCTGGGTGGCCTTTGACAATGGGCACGGGACGTGGGCCCCAACCTTCATCGGCAGGCTGGTACTGCGCCGCAGTTCCAATGGCAAAAGTGGGAATCATGTCCAAACTAAATGCTGTTGCATGGTCGTTGTAAACCAAAAAGATGACGTCAGGTTTGTTGTCTTTCATCCACTGTTTGCCATATTCATAGCCTTCGAATACAGGATGCCAATAGGGTTCGTGTGTTTTACCTAAGTCCAGCGCTGCACCTATGGCAGGTACATGTGAGGTGTATACAGATGCGGTAATTTTTGCC
>DDYJ01000130.1:0-5745 GCA_002347905.1 Comamonadaceae bacterium UBA2237
TCGATCAACCTCACCATGGTGGGTATTGATGGGCGCCCCGTACAAAAGTCCATGCGCGAC
The DNA here is from genome assembly GCA_002347905.1 of Comamonadaceae bacterium UBA2237. Classification (GTDB taxonomy): domain Bacteria; phylum Pseudomonadota; class Gammaproteobacteria; order Burkholderiales; family Burkholderiaceae_C; genus Limnohabitans. The sequence goes on from DDYJ01000130.1 coordinate 61, forward strand.
ATGCTTACCGAGTGGATAGCGTTCCGCCAAGCGACGGTGTTGCGCCGTTCGCAACACCGTTTGACCAAGGTGCTCGACCGTATCCACATCTTGGAAGGTCGCCAACTGGTACTGCTCAATATCGACGAAGTGATTGCGATCATCCGTCAAAGCGATGAGCCCAAAGCAGCATTGATCCAACGCTTCAANNTTGAGCGACCGCCAAGCCGAAGACATCTTAGAAATTCGCCTGCGCCAATTGGCGCGTTTGGAAGCGATCAAGATCAAGCAAGAGCTCAAAGAGCTCAAAGAGGAAAAAGCCAATCTAGAAGAAATCGTTGACAACGCTACCGCCTTGCGTCGCTTGCTTGTCAAAGAAATCGAAGCAGATGCCAAGGCTTTTGCCGATCCACGTCGCACGCTGATTCAAGAAGAGAAAAAAGCCGTCGCCGAAGTCAAAGTGGTTGACGAACCTGTCACCGTTGTAGTGTCAGAAAAAGGCTGGGTACGTGCGCGCAATGGTCATAGCCACGACCCGAGCAGTTTTGCGTTCAAAGCGGGCGATGGTTTGTATGGCACTTTTGAATGCCGCACTGTCGATAACTTCATTGCTTTTGGTTCCAATGGCAGGATTTACTCGGTCCCCGTGTCCTCGCTACCCGGGGCGCGCGGAGACGGTCAGCCTGTCACAACATTGGTTGACCTCGAGGCCGGAACCCAGCTTATGCATTACGTGGCGGGCCCTGCCAACGCCACTTACTTGCTCAGTAGCTCGGGCGGTTATGGTTTCTTAGCCAATATCGAACACATGATTTCGCGTAACAAGAGCGGTAAAGCTTTTGTGACAGTCAATGACGGCGAAACCATTTGTCGTCCTTCGCCAGTCAGCGGCGGTTCAGGCGAGACGCCATGGCCTGTTGCTGTGAACGTTGCCTGCGCCTCCGTCGGCGGTCGCTTTTTGACCTTTGCCATTGGCGAGCTCAAAACCATGGAGAAAGGCGGTCGTGGTTTGATGCTGATTGACCTAGAAGCCAAAGATAGCCTTGCTGGAGCTGCCGCCTACACTCGTAGCGTAAGAGTCGTTGGAATTGGCAGAGGCGGCAAGTCGCGCGAAGAAGTCTTGGAGATTCGCAGCCTCAACAATGCCAAAGCCGCACGCGCCAAGAAGGGCAAAGTGGCAGATCTTGGCTTTAAACCAAGTGGCGTCGTTCGTATGGAGTGATTGCGTNNTTTTGGGAATGTTTTAAGCCTTGGCTTTGGACGTTGCGGCTGCAGGAGCTGCTAGCGCGGCGTCCTTTTTGGGTGGGCTGCAATCAAAGCAAACAAACATAGAAGAACCCAAGATGCGTTTGAAAGAACCGTTGTTTCTGGGTTTGTGGACGCCGCACTTGATGCAGCTCATGGTGTCGCCAGTTCTGCCAAGTCCCTCGAAAGGCGAGCCGCCTTTTTTGGATTTGTAGCGCAAACCGTCGTTGGAGATTTCTGTTTTTTCTGGGCGTGACATCGTTTTTGTAGATCTGGACAAAAGCGTATTTTCGCAAATTTATCGGCTGACTTACCGTAAAAGCCGAAAAAAGCCCTCAAAACGATGAAAAATCTTTCCAAATGGAGTGCAAACCTATGCTTTTTCCTCGGTCTAGGCGCATGGCCTAAGGGGCTATGTCGGCGTGCACTATGGCTGGGGAGGCGGTTATTACTTGGTTGGTGGTTTACCATGGCTAACAAATAAAGACAGCCGCGCTGTCATCCGCCAAGTCACAACGCGCGTTGTAAAAGAGACCGTTTGGTCTTTGATATTAGAACAAGGAGTTCTTTATGAAACGTTTTTCTAAACTCTTAGTCAGTCTTTTAATCGGCGCGCTAGCGGTTCCAGCAATGGCCCATGGAGGTTTTGGTCATGGCGGACACGGTTGGCATGGCGGCTACGGCGGTGGCTTTCGTGGGGGATACGAATTTCGACAAGGTTGGGGTAACAACTGGGTAGCTCCTGTCATTGGTGCTACTATTTTGGGTGGCGCCATTTATGCGGCAAATCGCCCCGTCTACGTTGTGCAGCAACAGCCCATCTTGAGCGCACCTCCGCAAGGGGCTTATTACTGCAGTGCTTATCAGCAGTTCTACCCCAATGTGCCGACTTGTCCGGTGCCTTGGCAAATCGTGCCTTACCAATAAAACCCTGTAGGCTTAAACCCGAAAATTTTTAAGAGGTAGAAGTAGCAGTTCAAAGCCAGCGCTACAAGGGCTTGGAAGTTAGAGGGTTACAAATTCTTTGTGGCCTTCGCGGTTTGAATACCGCACCGTCCCGCCAAGCGTTTCCACCTCTACGCGGGCTTTTCTCTCACCGTAAACCTTGTGTTTAAGCCAGGCTAATTCGTCTTGCATTTCTTTGTCGCCTGCCAATTGACGGCTCCAGCAACGAAGCTCTGGTGACCACCTGTAACCGCGGGCTTTCAAAATATCCTTAGTTTCAAACGGCGAGCCGACCGCATAGACCTTTTTCATGGGCTTGTTCAGCGTTTCTAACATCACCAAAAGGGCAGTTTGTTGGCTTTGCGGCAATACATGATTAAGTAAGGTGAGCAAGGCACGGCAATCGGCTTCTGCGCGGTGCGCCTCATAAAAATAGCCTTGCGTGGAGAGTAAATACTCGAGCTTGGCAGAACCAAAACCTTCTTCTCGCCAGTCAATGTCTTTGATGCTGCAGGCCCAGTTCAATGTTTCAAAAATAGGCCAGCGCGCCTCGACAAAAGGCCGGTCAAAAGCAGCGTTGTGTGCAATCACCACCACCACATCTTTCAGCAGAGCATTGACCTGCGCATCATCAATCTGCTTACCTTGCACCATGTCGTCTGTGATGTGGTGCACCGCAATCGTTGTGGGTGGAATTGGAAAACCGGGATCTTCTAATTCATCAAAAACATCAAGTATTTTGTGAATTTCTCCAGTGATGGGATCGAAATCAAACAGCAACATTCCCAATTCAATGACTTTATCGTGTTGGGGATCAAAGCCCGTAGTTTCAGTATCAAGCACAACGCCGCGACAAAGTTTATTGTCTGCTAGTGCAGGGTTGAACACGCTAGTGTGCGTGAGTCTGCGCAGCACTTTGTAGTCAGGGTGTTGTTCTAGCTGCTGGGCAAGGAATTCGATATCGGATGTCATCGGATGGGTTTTAAATATTGGCTATGCAAATGCCTATTGTGAATCTTGAGTTGTGAAAGCAGTTCGTAGCAGTATTGTCTAACGCAATCGGGTAGGGGTTGCGCCCGAGTGGGGTGGCGAAATACTCAATGCAATTGTTCGCGTTGTCGGTTTTCAATCGCATGGGCCAAGTACAGGCCCAACCCTAGGGCAACCATTGACGCGAAGCCAATCACAACACTCGATGAAAAATGGGTGAGTAAATTCGCCAACATCAATACGCCAATCGATTGCCCTAAAAATAAAAAGCCTGCGAACAATGTCACTCCCGTGCCGCGCGCAGTGGGGACCATTTGGGTTGCGTGGACTTGCATGGTGTTGTGAAACATGGCAAATCCAAACCCACCACCAAAACAAGCGGGCAGGGCGAGTTGCCACCAAGGCGTGAAGGCAATGACTAGAAAGCTTACAGCCAAGGCACTTGCGCCTACACGGGACAGCCCTGTCTCACCGAATTTATGGATGGTGTACTTGGCGGTTGCCATGTAAACCATGCCGCCCAATCCAAAAAGCGCGGCTGTACTTCCTGCAATCGTGAGAGAAACACCAAATTTATTATGTAAGTGCGTCGCCGTGATCGCCAGCAAACCGAACACACAAGCTCCTTCAATCACGGCAATAAACAGCAATGTTCTGACCCAAGCGTCCCTTCCTGCGCTCAACAGTTGTTTGAAAAACCCCGCTGAGATGTGGTGGCGATGGTGTGAAGCGTCAAGTACCTTCCAATGGCGCCACAGTAAATAACTCACAGTCCAGAAAAAAAACGCCATCATCACAAATGCCCATCTCCAGCCTAATGTGTCAGTAAGTAACCCACCAAAAAACTGCCCTGAGGTGATCCCTAGCATGGTTCCAAGGCCAACCCGCGCTAATGTTTCTTGCCTTTTGTCGTAATCGACTGCATCACCCACCCAGGCCAAGGACATCGGAATAATGCCCGCTGAAAAAATAGCAGTGGCGATGCGCGCTATGACCAGTTGATCTAAATCGGTACTGAGAGCGGAAAAAACACATCCGAGTCCGCAACCCAAAGTGGCGAGGATGACCACGCGGTATTTGCCCCATCGGTCACCTACCGCGCCATAGAGCAATTGCATCACACCGTAGCAGATCGCGAACATGGACACCACTTGCGCCACCGCGCTCATGGGCGCCTCAAATACTTTGGAAAGTTCAGGCAACATGGGATCGCAAATGCGTTGTACCGACATGCTTGAAAAAGTGGCAAGAGATAACAGCAAAATCGCCCGCTTGGTGGCGGGCGAGAGCGCGTGGTTGCTGGAGGAGATAGTTGCTGAATTCAAAACATTTGAACTTTACTACGAGCAAACTGACAAAAACGCCAAAAACACTAAATTAGCAGAATACCGTTTAGCATGGAGGTATGAGCAAAAAGTGGTTTTCTCTTTTCTTTATCGTAAGTGTTGTTCTTTTCCAAGTTCTAGCAACTTTAAAAAGTGGTGACACATTCAGCACTGCCAATGCAGATACCAATGCGTCCAATAACCCCATCCCAGCAGAAGTTTTAGGGGTTTATTTCACGCCACCAGCAGGTGCTGCACAGGCGATTGTCAAAACGATTGATGCCAGCAGCCATGAAGTTCTCTTACAAGCTTATGGATTTACCCATAACGCTATCGCCCAAGCCCTTATTCGGGCCCATCAGCGCGGAGTGAAAGTATCTGTTTTACTTGACCAAAAAAGCGACCATACCAACCGCTATGTTGTTGATCTTTTGAACAATGCACAAATCACCATGCGACAAGATGGCAAGCATGCCATCGCGCACAACAAAGTTATGGTGATCGATGAGAGCATTGTCATCACAGGCAGCTTTAACTTCACCAACTCTGCGGAAACCCGTAATGCGGAGAATTTTTTGATCTTGAAGTCATCTGCACTTGCAAGTCGTTACAAAGAAGAATGGCTTAAACATTGGGCTCACGGCGTTTAACGGTTGGTTGCTAGGAGTTAGATTGTCACCTCTAAAGATGCGCCATTTGAGATCAAATCCCATTATTCGATAAGCATCTTGCCTAAAATTGAATCAAGTTGGTTCGAATCGCTTCAATGAAGTAACCCAATCAGCACCATTTCTTTTTTTTAACTTTTGGAGATATCCCATGACACTGACACCTGAACAAGTTGTTACCGCTAACAAAGCCAATTTAGAAACTTTGGTAGGTTTAACAACCAAAGCATTTTCTGGCGTTGAGCAACTCATCGAATTGAATTTGGCTGCTGCCAAGTCTGCAATGAACGACTCCCAAGAGCACATCAATGCCAGCTTGAGCGTGAAAGACGCACAAGAGTTGTTGGCCTTGCAATCTAGCCTGTTTCAACCTTTGGCTGAAAAAGCTGTTGCTTACAACCGCCATTTGTACGAAATCGCAACTGGCACAGGTGCGCATTTCCACGGAATGGTGGAAGATAAAGTTGCTGAAGCACAAAAAGCTTTCCACGCCTTGGTCGATAACGCTGCTAAAAATGCACCTGCTGGCTCCG
>DDYJ01000130.1:5831-6026 GCA_002347905.1 Comamonadaceae bacterium UBA2237
CACTAGAAACCGTGCAAAAAGCTGTCAAACAAGCCACTGAAGTGGCAGAGTCCAACTTCAAAACCTTGTCTGAAAGTGCTTTGAGCGCCACAGGTGCCGCAACCTCTACAACACGCAAACCAGCCGCTAAAAAGCGTTAATTTGAAGCGTGGATAAAGTCGATGGCGTCGTGATTGGCGCCGGCGTAGTGGGTTT
>DDYJ01000102.1 GCA_002347905.1 Comamonadaceae bacterium UBA2237
GCGGACTCACCAAAGAGTTCAAGGGCTTTACCGCGGTAGACCATGTGGACCTGAAGGTTCGCAAAGGTTCTATCCACGCGCTGATTGGCCCTAATGGAGCGGGTAAAACAACGACTTTCAATTTGCTCACGAAGTTTCTTCCAGTGACCTCTGGGCAAATTATTTACAAAGGCGCTGATATCACCCGTCTGACGGCCTCTGAGGTGTCACGTTCTGGCATGGTGCGTTCGTTTCAAATTTCTGCCGTCTTTCCGCACCTCACTGTGCTGGAAAACGTGCGAATTGGTTTGCAGCGCAAGTTGGGAACCAGCTTCCATTTTTGGAAACCTGAATCCTCTCTCTACACTCTCAATGACGAAGCAATGGCGCTTTTAGAGTCTGTAGATTTGGCCAGCTTTGCCTCTACTCAAACCGTTGAACTCCCTTACGGTCGCAAACGCGCGTTGGAAATTGCAACGACTTTGGCACTAGACCCAGAATTGATGTTGCTCGACGAACCTACCCAGGGCATGGGGCATGAGGACGTTGGGCGTGTGGTTGAACTTATTCGCAAAGTTGCGGCCAATCGCACAGTGTTAATGGTTGAACACAATATGAATGTGGTCGCCAATTTGAGCGACACGATTACTGTCTTAGCGCGTGGTGCTGTATTGGCCGAAGGTCCATACCAAGAAGTTTCTAAAAATCCAAGAGTGCTAGAAGCCTACGTCGGTTCTGTCGACGAAAACGACACACTAGGAGCATCCGCATGACCGCTCCAGTTTTACTCAAAGTACACAACATGCATGCGTGGTACGGCGAATCGCATATCTTGCATGGCATTGACTTTGAAGTGCGTGAAGGTGAATTGGTCACTCTGTTAGGTCGCAATGGCGCTGGTCGTACAACTACCCTCAAAGCTATTTTGGGATTGACAGGCAAACGTACTGGCACCATAGAAGTGGCAGGTGTGGAGACCTCGCACTTACAGACAAACGAAATCGCGCGTCTTGGACTTGGCTATTGCCCTGAAGAGCGTGGCATTTTTTCGAGTTTGAGTTGCGAAGAAAATTTGATGCTCCCCCCAAGCGTGGGCATAGGCGGCATGTCGATCGATGAAATTTATGACATGTTCCCCAACCTCAAAGAACGCCGCAACAGCCCTGGAACGCGTCTTTCTGGTGGTGAACAACAAATGCTGGCCATGGCGCGCATTTTGCGCACGGGTGCCAAGATATTGCTATTGGACGAAATCACTGAAGGCTTAGCACCCGTCATTGTGCAAACCTTAGGCCGTGTTATCAAACAATTAAAAGCCAAAGGACTGACCATCATCTTGGTCGAACAAAATTTCCGCTTTGCTGCGCCGCTCGCAGACAGGCACTATGTCATCGAACACGGCAAGATCGAAGCTGTGGTGAAAAAAGAAGAGCTGGCAGAAAAAGCCGACATGTTGAATGAGTTTTTGGGCGTTTGATTTTTAAATTCCCGTTTGATGTTTTTGTAACCCCCTTAGGAGACACCTATGAAAAGAAAGTTAATTGCGATCGCTGTTGCTACAGCTTTGACTACAGCAACGTCGCTCATCAGCGCGCAACAAGGCAAGATGAGTGATGACGTCGTCAAGATTGGCGTCCTGACCGACATGTCTGGCGTTTACGCGGACTACGGCGGTCCAGGCGCTGTGACAGCTGCCAAGATGGCTGTAGAAGACTTTGGCGGCAAGATGTTTGGCAAAACCATCGAAGTGGTCAACGCCGACCACCAAAACAAACCCGATATCGCCAAAAGCGTGACCCAACAATGGTTTGACCGCGACAAAGTCGACATGACGGTTGAAAACCTCAACTCTGCGGTCGCGCTCACGGTACAAGCTTTGGGCAAAGAGAAAAACAAGATCACGATCGTGACAGGCGCTGCAACATCTCGCTTGACGAACGAAGACTGTGCGCCTGACACGGGCGTGCATTACTTGATGGACACCATTGCGCTGAGCAATGTGGTGGGTAAAGCCATCGTGAAAGACGGCGGCAACAGCTGGTTCTTCTTGACGGCTGACTATGCTTTTGGACACTCGCTAGAAAAAGATACGGGTGAAGTTGTCAAAGCCTCAGGTGGCAAGGTGATGGGTGCTGTGCGTCACCCCTTGTCAACAGGCGATTTTTCTTCTTACCTTCTGCAAGCACAATCTTCGGGTGCCAAAGTTGTTGGCCTTGCCAACGCAGGCGGCGATACGGTCAACAGCATCAAGGCAGCATCCGAGTTTGGTCTGACTAAAAAACAAAACTTGGCCGCTTTGTTGATGTTGATTTCTGACGTGCATGCGGTTGGACTTAATACTGCGCAAGGCTTGTACCTGACCGAAGGTTGGTATTGGAATATGAACGACGACAGCCGCAAGTGGGCTAGCCGTTTTGAAGCCATTATGAAGAGAAAGCCAAACTCCAACCACGCAGCGGTTTATTCATCTACCATGCATTACCTCAATGCAGTGAAAGCAGCAGGAACCGATGACACGGCCACTGTGATGAAGAAGATGCGCGAAATGCCTATCAACGACATGTTCGCCAAAGGTGGCAAATTGCGTGAAGACGGCCGTATGGTGCATGACATGTATTTGTTCCAAGTGAAATCACCTGCTGAATCTAAAGGTGCTTGGGATTACTACAACATGAAGGGCACCGTGAAAGGCGAAGACGCTTTCCAATCTTTGGCAGCAAGCCGCTGTACAGCTTTGAAGAAATAATTTTTTGAAAAGCTTTTGAACTACAGGCATCCATGACAGATATTTTTGGAATCCCAATCCAAGCCTTGATGGGGCAACTCATGCTCGGTTTGGTCAACGGGTCTTTTTACGCCCTGCTCTCTTTGGGTCTTGCCGTGATTTTTGGCATGCTCAATATCGTGAATTTCGCGCATGGCGCGCTCTACATGGTGGGGGCTTTTTTTGCATGGATGCTGTTGAACTATGCCGGTATCAATTACTGGTTCGCTTTGATCCTCGCCCCGATTGGGGTGGGGCTCATTGGTGTAGCGATTGAAAAACTATTACTTGGCTGGATTCGCCAACTCGACCACCTCTATGGTTTGTTGTTGACTTTTGGTCTTGCCCTTATTTTTGAAGGCGTGTTCAGAGAGTTTTATGGCTCTTCAGGAATGCCCTATGAACTACCTGCGGTATTTCGCGGTGTGTTCGACCTCGAATTCATGATGCTTCCCAAATACCGTGCTTGGGTCGTACTTGTCTCGGTTATTCTCTGTTTGGCAACTTGGTTTGTCATTGAAAAAACGCGTCTGGGTGCTTATTTGCGTGCTGGTACAGAAAATCCAGATTTAGTTAAAGCATTTGGTATCAATGTGCCTCTTATGGTCACCTTGACCTACGCTTTCGGCGTGGGTTTAGCAGGCTTGGCAGGTGTCATGGCGGCACCCATTTACCAAGTTAGTCCCTTGATGGGTTCGAACATCATCATCGTCGTGTTTGCAGTTGTGGTGATCGGCGGTATGGGTTCGATCTTGGGTTCCATCGTCACAGGCTTAAGTCTAGGTCTGATCGAAGGTCTCACCAAGGTGTTTTATGCAGAACTCTCCACTACAGTGGTCTTCATCATCATGGCTATTGTGTTGCTCGTGCGTCCCGCAGGATTGTTTGGGCGGGAGAAATAAGCATGTCTAAAACTATTTTGTATGTGCTTTTGCTCGCAGGACTTTTGGTGGCTCCATTTTTGGGGTATCCGATTTTTCTGATGAGTTGTCTGTGCTTTGCTTTATTTGCAAGCGCCTTTAATTTGTTGATTGGCTTTACCGGTTTGTTGTCTTTTGGACACGCCATGTTTTTTGGCTTTGCTGCTTATGTGTCTGGGCATGCTTCAAAAGTTTGGGGCTTCACACCTGAGGTGTGTTTAATTCTGGGCACCCTCAGTGCAGCGGCAATTGGTTTGGTGACAGGTTGGCTAGCAGTGCGCCGAGAAGGTATTTACTTTGCCATGGTCACTTTGGCTTTGGCGCAGATGATTTTCTTTATTTGCGTGCAAGCACCATTTACCTATGCGGAAGACGGCATCCAAAGTATTCCGCGCGGTAAATTGTTGGGGTTGCTCGATCTTGCTGATGACAAAGCCATGTATTACTTTGTCTTGGCTGTTTTCTTGTTCGGATTCGCTTTGATCTATCGGGTGATCCATTCACCTTTTGGACAAGTGTTGAAATCGATTCGTGAAAATGAACCACGTGCATTGTCACTAGGTTATGACGTTTCTAAATACAAACTGACCGCATTTGTTTTGTCGGGCGCACTGGCAGGCATGGCAGGGGCTACTAAATCGCTTGCACTGGGACTTGCTACTTTGACCGACGTGGGCTGGCAAATGTCGGGTGAAGTCGTGCTAATGACCTTGCTAGGTGGTATGGGCACCATCTTGGGACCAACCGTTGGTGCCACCGTCATCGTCACCATGCAAAACTACCTGGCTGATTTAGGTTCTTGGGTCACCATCATCATGGGTGTGACCTTCGTTATCTGTGTGCTGGTCTTTAGACGCGGCATTGTGGGCGAAGTAGCACACCGCTTTGCTGCCAAACCCTAAGGCAACCATTCACTTGGAATTGCAACAACAGGTATTGCCTATTAGCTAAGTGCTTTTGACAATGCGTTCCTCAACGTACTGAGCGACTCAGGCAAAATCTAACTATGTCTGAACGTGTAATCCCCTTAGTTGATCAGCGACTCACCGCCTTGCGCGCCGAAGTGCCCGCCCATGATTGGGAAGGAGGTTTATTGCTGGACCAACTCCAGCGTCCTATGCACGATTTACGCATCAGCGTGACAGACCGTTGTAACTTTCGCTGCAACTATTGCATGCCCAAAGAAGTCTTTAACAAAGATTACAGCTACTTGCCTCATGGCGACTTGTTGAATTTCGAAGAAATCACGCGTCTTGCCAAAGTGTTTGTAGGTCTTGGTGTGCGCAAAATTCGCCTCACTGGAGGCGAACCTTTGCTGAGGAAAAATTTAGAAATTTTGGTGGGGCAGTTAGCGCAAATCCAAACGCCAGATGGGTCCAAACTCGATTTGACCTTGACCACCAATGGTTCACTGCTGACTAAAAAAGCCCAACAACTCAAAGATGCAGGCCTAGACCGCATCACTGTCAGTTTGGCCACCTCGCCCATGCCGTTCA
>DDYJ01000156.1:0-1497 GCA_002347905.1 Comamonadaceae bacterium UBA2237
AGTAAACGTCCCATCAAACCGGCACCTAACACTACGCTGTGTTTTTGGGTAGTCATCAAATTCCCAACCCACGCAAAGAGTTGACTAAGCATTGCGCATAATTACGCCTATGACTAACCAACAACATTCTTCTAAGCACTACGCCCGTGTATTGACCATTGCAGGTTCGGACAGCGGCGGCGGAGCGGGTATCCAAGCCGACTTGAAAACCTTTGCTGCCTTGGGCTGCTACGGCATGACTGCCATCACAGCTTTGACCGCGCAAAACACCTTGGGTGTGCAGGGTATTCATGGAGTACCTGCCGAATTCTTGAAAGCACAAATTCAATCTGTCATGGATGACATTGGTGTTGACGCCGTCAAGATTGGCATGCTGCATGCTCCAGAAATTGTTGATGTAGTCGCTTGGGCAATTGATCACTACCAATTGAAAAACGTAGTGTTGGACCCCGTCATGGTCGCCACCAGTGGAGATCGATTGATTGCTAGTGAAACAGTGCAAGTTTTGGTACGAGAGTTGTTCCCACGCGCGACACTCATCACCCCCAATTTGGATGAAGCTGTTTTGTTGCTGGGTCGCGAGATATCCGATGCGAGCATGTTGGAGACAGCAGGACGTGCTCTGCTGGCAATGGATGCGCGCGCTGTATTGCTCAAAGGAGGGCATCTGCCCGGCGATGATGTTGTGGATTTGCTGGTGCAACCCAACATCCCCTCTGAGCGTTTGTCTTCGCGACGTATCCAAAGCAGCAATGTGCATGGAACGGGATGCACCTTGTCTTCTGCGATTGCAGCCTATTTGGCTTTGGGAATGGGTTTGTCTGAGTCCGTCCACTGTGCGCGTCAATTTATTGTGCAAGCGATTGCGCATGGAGCAGACACCACCACGGGCCAAGGTCACGGACCTTTGAACCATGGGTTTGCGCCAGTGCCTATGCATACTGTGCATGATTAAGCCATCACCAATCCACCGTCGACAACCAATACTTGTCCGGTCATGAATTGGCTGTCATCTGACGCTAAGAATAAAACAGGCCCAGCAACATCAGTTGTAGTGGCTAATCTGCGAAGTGGAGTCTGGGCGATCAGCATATCTTTGACAGCTTCTTTGGTGTGTGCGCCAGAGGCTGTGGTACTGACCAAGCCAGGCGCAACGCAGTTCACGCGAATGCCGCAGGCACCCAATTCAGTAGCTAAGTTTCTACTAAAGCCCACCAAAGCAGATTTAGCCGTGGTGTAGTCGTGATAAGGAATGCTGGGTCGGTAGACCAAGTCACTTACCATATTGATGATGCTGCCTTTTGCGCGTTGACGCATATTAGGAATCACTGACTGACAAACGTTATAGGTTGCCTTTACAGCACCATCAAATTGGGTTTGGTAGTCGACCCATGGCGTTTCCCAAAAGCGTTTGCGGTTTTCGGGGTCAAACGCATACGGGCTAAATGCGTTGTTCACCAACACGTCGATACGCCCAACCTCGCGAAGGGCGTTGGC
>DDYJ01000156.1:1546-1864 GCA_002347905.1 Comamonadaceae bacterium UBA2237
ACGCATGCGCCTTCTGAAGCAAATGCTTTGGCAATTGCCGCGCCAATACCGCGACTAGCACCTGTAACCAAAACGGTTTGGTTATGAAAACGCTTGGAAGACATTTTATTTTTTACCTGGTAACAAGTCTTGGGTAATGACATCCGATACTTTGATATTGCGTTGAATCAAACCAAAAGCTTTGTACGCATCTGCACCTTTTTGTATCACGCCCATATCAAAAGCACCTAAGCCTTTTTGTTGAGTGACAGGTGAAACGCTGGTGGCGTTGCGCAACTTGATGACTTCTAAATTAGCGGCTTCGTTTTGGCCATCAAG
>DDYJ01000156.1:1951-3255 GCA_002347905.1 Comamonadaceae bacterium UBA2237
TGGCCTTGCATCAGGGGTAAGAAGTTCAATAAGCCAGTTACAACGATGGTGACATCGGCTTCGGTTAAGCCTGCTTGGTGCAACAAGATTTGTAGGTTTTGCCTTGTTCCGCTGGCCAAGCTGTAGACGCCAATACGTTTACCTTTGAGATCGGAAGGCTTGGTGATATTTTGAGATTTAAGTGACACCAAGTTAAAAATATTTTGTGGATATATATCGTAAATAGCCCTTAATTTCTCACCCTTATCAATTGCAGTGAAAAAAGAAGCAGGATCTGTAAACGCTACATCAGCTTGGCCACTTAGCAAATTACGTATCGCGTCTGCACCACCGGCTCCAGGAATAATTGCCATCTCAATGCCTTTGGCTTTGAAGAAGCCTTTGTCTTCTTCGACNNGCCAAAGCACAGGTGATGGAGCCAGCGATAGTGAATCGAATACTGTGAAACGCGCAAAACATGTGGAAACTTTCTAGAGAAATGAAAAACTAAGATTGCAAAAATCGACGCTCAAATGCTTGAACTATCCAATAACTGGAAATACCGAGGACGGTAATAACCACTAAGACAGCAAACATCAAAGGCGTATCCATAGATCCTTGGGCAGCAATGATCAACGCGCCGAGTCCTTTGCTAGATCCAATGAATTCACCCACTACCGCACCGACCCAAGCCAGTACAACAGCGACACGAAAGCCCGCCATGATGCTTGGCAAGCTTGAAGGAATTTTTAAACGCCATAGCGTTTGCCATCTACTTGCCCGCAACATTTTGAAAAGCTCTAACTTCTGCGGATCAACTTGTTGCAAGCTGGTCACTGTGTTTTCGAGTAACGGGAAAAAACAAATAAGCGCAGTCATGACGACGGTGGGTAGCACACCAAAGCCAAACCAAACAATGAACAAAGGAGCGAGTGCGAGTTTGGGTACGACTTGACTCAAGACAACATAGGGCATGAATAGAGAACGTAACTGTTTCGATTCGCCTAAAACGATGCCACCGACACACCCTAGCAATCCTCCTAGAGCAATGCCCCAGAAAACTTCAACCAATGTCTGCCAAATATGAGGCCAAAGGAAACCGTTCACTAAACTCTTCCATAAAACATCGGCAACTCTGGTCGGGGCTGGCATGACCAAGGCAGAGGTGCCAAATAGGTGCACCAAAATTTCCCATACTGTTAAGAAAACCAAACCTACGAAGAGCGTCCAGAAATAAGACTTTGATTTCATACAAAGTCCTCCATCGCATGTCTCAGGCTTGCGCTGTAGTGATTGAATTCTGGGGTGTGGCGTATTGCGTTATG
>DDYJ01000156.1:3263-4340 GCA_002347905.1 Comamonadaceae bacterium UBA2237
GGAGACCTTGTTACCCAAGAAGACCGCTTCGCCAATATCATGGGTCACAAACAAGATAGAGGTTTTGTGCTCAGCACAAACGTCCATCAAATCATGTTGTAACTCTTCACGGGTGATGGCATCTAAAGACGCAAAAGGTTCGTCCATAAACAAAATACGCGGACTAGTAATGAGTGCACGTGCAATTGCTACACGGCTTTGTTGTCCACCTGATAGTTGTGGGGGTTTTTCTTGGTATTTACTTCCAAGCCCTAGGCGTTGCAATAATCTTTTTGCTTCTTCTATATCTTGGGCACTAATTTTCTTGTGTAGTGAAATTGGTAACAGCACATTGTGCAATACGTCTAACCAATCAAGAAGGTTGGCGCGTTGGAATACAAATCCCATATCGCTCTGTGGTGCATTTAGCGGTTGGTTATTCCATACCACCTCACCACTCTTGGGCGAGAGTAAACCTGCTGCTAACTTGAGTAAGCTGGTTTTTCCGCAGCCGCTTCGACCTATCAGGCAATGCAGTTCGCCTGGCGTTAAATCTAGATTGATACTGTGTAGAGTTTCAACACCATCGATGTAGGAGAACGATACGTCACGCAGTCGCAAAAGATGTTGCGTCTTTGATTCAAGTTGGGTCATGCGTGAATCAGAGTTCATAGCTTGTTGACTGGTTTGCTGCAACTTCGGTCGATGATTCAATGTCGACCATATTCACTAAATCCAACAAACTGAAACGACCATCGTGGTGCCAGCCAGCTGCAGGTGAAGTCATTTCGCCAATCGCACAAATACGCGTAACACCCGCTAGGGCTAGAGCGTTTCCTAATTGAAGCAATGTTTCTGGATCGGTTGCCAGACCTGCCGTTTGTAAATGAGTGCGTTGGTCTTTTAGCAAAGTCATCACATCAAATAGCGAGTCAACTGCAACCACGGTGACGCAGCGGTTGAGCGGGCTGGGGTTGAGAGGTAAGGGCGTATCGCTGTACACCACAACAAACGCGTCTTTCTTATCTCCCATCACCTGAAACGTAGAGTTTTGCAACATCGCGAATTCATGTGTTTCCCGCCAGTTTGCGATCTGTG
>DDYJ01000126.1:0-1459 GCA_002347905.1 Comamonadaceae bacterium UBA2237
CAAACAACAGGGTTGGAAAAATAATTTCCGTGTCTTTAGGTTTTGGAATTCCGTATGCATCCTCTTCCATGGGGCAACCGGGGTACCAGACATGGAAAGTGAGGGTTTTGTGGGCTTTGTCGACTACGGGCAAGCCGATGCGACGCAAGTGCGGTTGGTCAGATAACTCGCCGTCTTCTTTCCAACGGTGCAATGCGGGAAGTGGGTCGAACTCACCTTTAATAGGCCAGTAAGCACCAATGATGGTGTCGGGTCTACCAAACAACCAGATGCGCATGACACGTTGCAACATGTCTGAACGCGCTAAGCGGTCGGGCAAATTTAAGCGCTCTTCAATGAGCTGGGTTCGTAAGTTTTTTTTGTCCACGGATAATCAAGCAATGGAATACCGAGTCATTGTGTCATTTTTCGTTGGGCTGTTTGTAAGTTTTGCTTGCCTGTTTCCCGCTTTCGGAGCAAGCGTGGTGACAGATGCAAAGACCGACGTGGTCATACAAGACATGGCCAATGCCTTTAAACGCAATGATAAAAAACGCCTAACCGCGCTTTTGCCGCAAGCCAAGGGCCATCCACTCGAAGCGTGGGCCGCTTACTGGGAATTGAAAGCCCGCCTGGATGAGGCGTCAACCCAAGAAATTCGCGCTTTCTTTAATAAGTTTGAAGGCAGTTACCAAGAAGACCGCCTACGTAATGACTGGTTGCTTCTTTTGGGCAGTCGTCGCGACTGGACCACCCTAGAGTCGGAGTACCCGCATTACCGCATGCGCGACGACCGCGAACTACGTTGCTATTACCTCACCGTCGAATTCATCCAAAAAGGCCCGCAAGTTGGCGCCTTGGTCGCGGACGAAGTGCGACGCAATTGGATGGGCATGCGCGAGGCCGATGATGGTTGCACTTTGGCGGCGGACCGTTTGTACGACGCCAAGTTTTTGACTGCGCTAGATATATGGCGCAAGGCGCGCTTAATGATTGAGCACACGCGACCAGTTACAGCGCGCAATGCCGTGCAAATCGTCGCGCCCCAAGTAGCGCCCATGGTCAAAGACGTCTACAACAACGCCACCCAGTTTTTAGCCAAAAACATCGCCGCACCACAAAAGGTGCGCCAAGAATTGGTGGTGATGGCACTGGTGCGCGTAGCCTCGCAAGACCCTGATGTCGCCGCCAAATTAATGCGTACCAAATGGCAACCCTACCTCACAACAGAAGAGCGGCACTGGGTCTGGGGTGTCATTGGTCGGCAATCTGCCATGCGATTGGACGACGACACGCTTGACCATTACGCCCGTGTTGCCCACGACAAAGATTTGAACGATGACATGCTGGCGTGGAAAGTTCGCGCGGCCTTGCGCGCAGGCCAAACGCCTAAATGGCCTTTGGTGGAAAGTGCTATTCAAGCGATGAGCCCAGACGCGCGCAAAGAGCCCGCTTGGGTGTATTGGTACGCACGCGCTTT
>DDYJ01000126.1:1524-2697 GCA_002347905.1 Comamonadaceae bacterium UBA2237
GAGAGCATCGCGGGTGTGAAAGGTTTTTACGAACAGTTGGCTTTGGAAGAATTAGGTCGCAAAGTCACCGCACCTTCCAAACCGCCAGCGTTAACTGCAGAAGAGTTAGAAGCCGCCAAGCGCAACCCTTCGCTACAAAGAGCGCTGTATGCCATCGCCCTCGGTTTGCGGACAGAAGGCGTGCGGGAATGGAACTACGGGACCAACTTGGTCAACGCACAAGGCCAAAGCGGTCTAATGACGGACCGTGAACTGCTTGCTGCCGCGCAATTGGCTTGCGACCACCAAGTGTGGGACCGTTGTATCAACACCAGTGAGCGCGCTAGAAACTTGGTGGATTTCGATCTGCGTTTTCCGATGCCTTTTAAAGACGCAGTCATCCAACGTGCCCGCGCCATTAATCTTGATCCTGCCTATGTCTACGGTTTGATTCGTCAGGAGAGCCGTTTTGTGATGGACGCGAAATCCAACGTGGGCGCTTCTGGTTTGATGCAAGTCATGCCCGCCACCGCGCGTTGGACGGCTCGCAAGATTGGGTTAAATGGCTTCACCCAAGACCAAATCGCTGATCGCGATACCAACATCGCCATTGGTACCGGTTATTTGAAATTGGTCCTTGACAGCTTTGAAGGCTCCATGCCACTGGCAGCAGCTGCCTACAACGCAGGCCCAAGTCGCTCGAGGCGTTGGCGCGCACCCAACGATGGAACAGGCCCGATATTGGAAGGCGCCATTTGGGCGGAGAACGTGCCGTTCAACGAGACACGTGATTATGTAAAAAAGGTTTTGTCCAACACCACCAATTACGCGGCATTGATCACCGGTCAACCGCAGTCTTTGAAAGCCAGACTCGGAATGGTGGGCCCGCGCGACAAGTCTGCGCCTGAAGAAAACCTAGAGTTGCCATAGCGCTGCTGATGACTCGCCCTTAACCTGCAAGAGGTTAACCACCGTCGGAATAAGGGATTACCCCTATAAATTACCAAGGCTTTAGGGTTAACCCTTAAAATAATGGCTCAATCACTTTGCCACAAGCAACACAGGAGCCGCTATGACAACCTTCGTACATGCCCAATATCCAACCATCCACTTCGGCGTTGAGCGCGTAAAACTTGGCCTTTCAGTGGCCCAAGATTTAGCTATTAGTGCCTTTAAGAGTATTCTGAACATTCC
>DDYJ01000126.1:2725-4180 GCA_002347905.1 Comamonadaceae bacterium UBA2237
GACTACCGCGTCATGGCTGAACTGTTGAGCGCCCGCGACCGCCAGCAATAATGTCTATTCACACAACCTGAACCGAGTTCAAACAACTCGCCAAGACACCAAAACCCCGCTTGCGGGGTTTTTTTATGCCCAATTGACGCACTTTTGATAGCTGGCCCCTTGAAATCGACCAGAGATGGCCTAAACTTAGCACTCAATGGATGAGAGTGCTAACAACTTAGTTGCTTCGCACCTTGCCATGAGTTAACTGGTGGTTACCAAAATGGAAGCCACCGTGTTTTTAAATCCTTTAGTTCCAATTTGGAGATGCAATGAAACTTCGTCCCCTCGCCGATCGCGTGATCGTCAAGCGTATTGATAGCGAAACCAAAACTGCCTCGGGCATCGTGATTCCCGACTCAGCCGCTGAAAAGCCAGACCAAGGCGAAATCTTGGCTGTTGGTCCAGGCAAGAAAAATGACAAAGGCGAACTCATCGCCATGAATGTCAAAGTTGGCGAACGCGTGTTGTTCGGCAAATACAGCGGCCAAACCGTCAAAGTCGACGGTGAAGAGTTGCTGGTCATGAAAGAAGAAGACCTCTTCGCCGTAGTCGCTTAAGACTCCCCACGCACATTTATTGAAATTCTGGAGAAATTCACATGGCAGCAAAAGACGTAATTTTTGGCGGCGAAGCCCGCGCACGNNCCTAAAGGCCGTAACGTGGTGCTCGAGCGCTCATTCGGCGCTCCTACCGTGACCAAAGACGGTGTGTCCGTTGCAAAAGAAGTCGAACTCAAAGACAAATTGCAGAACATGGGCGCGCAAATGGTCAAGGAAGTTGCTTCTAAGACTTCTGACAACGCTGGTGACGGCACAACGACTGCGACCGTGTTGGCCCAAGCCATCGTGCACGAAGGCATGAAGTATGTCGCCGCAGGCATGAACCCCATGGACTTGAAGCGCGGAATCGACAAAGCTGTTCACGCTTTGATCGAGCAGCTCAAGAAAGCTACCAAGGCCACAACAACCACCAAAGAAATCGCCCAAGTCGGTTCGATCTCTGCTAACAGCGACCACAGCATTGGCGAGATCATCGCTAAGGCCATGGATAAAGTGGGCAAAGAAGGCGTTATCACTGTCGAAGACGGCAAGTCGTTGGAAAACGAACTCGACATCGTCGAAGGTATGCAGTTTGACCGTGGCTACTTGTCACCCTACTTCATCAACAACCCCGACAAGCAAGTCGCCTTGTTGGACAACCCCTTTGTGTTGTTGTTCGACAAAAAGATCAGCAACATCCGTGAACTGCTCCCCACCTTGGAAGCTGTTGCTAAAGCCGGCCGTCCTTTGTTGATCATTGCCGAAGAAGTTGACGGCGAAGCGCTGGCGACCCTGGTGGTCAACAATATCCGCGGGATTCTGAAGACCGTTGCAGTCAAGGCCCCCGGCTTCGGTGACCGCCGCAAAGCCATGC
>DDYJ01000083.1:0-258 GCA_002347905.1 Comamonadaceae bacterium UBA2237
CATCGTCAAAATCGCGTGCGTCCTCACCATCGATAGTGACCAATGGAACATCGGTCAGATCGACGCGGTTCTTTTTGTCTTGTGGCCTGACTTTGTCAGGCAAGCCTCGTGCTAGTGCTAGACAAGCTTCTGAGAATTCATGCGGAACGCCATATTTACGCACCGCAATTTCAATTTCCATCCCTGGGTCGTCGACCTCGCCCAACACTTCTTTGATACGACCAACAGGTTGGCCATACAAACTGGGTGGTTCTGTCA
>DDYJ01000083.1:280-3678 GCA_002347905.1 Comamonadaceae bacterium UBA2237
GGTGCAACTAACCAAACACCACTTTCTTGCAAGAGCCTGCCAATGATGGGTTGGGTAGAACGCTCCAAAATCTCGACTACCCGACCTTCAGAACGTCCTTTGCGGTCAAATCGCACCACGCGTGCCTTGACACGATCGCGGTGTAAAACTGCACGCATCTCATTTGGCGGTAAATAAATATCTGGCAGGCCATCATCGCGCTGAACAAAGCCATGACCATCGCGGTGACCCGATACAGTGCCTTCAAACTCTTCCAGTAAACCACTGGTTGGCGAGGTATGTTTGATAGAATTCCTTTCTTTCCTGAAAGCCCAGGTGGCGGAATTGGTAGACGCACTAGTTTCAGGTACTAGCGAGTAACATCGTGCTGGTTCGAGTCCAGTCCTGGGCACCAATCCTAAATGATTTATGCGTCAAATTGGCAACGCAATCAGGTCGTGACCTTGCGTTGAAACAACTTTAGCGCGCGTAAATTCCCCAACTTTCAAAACCTTGCTAATTTTCTCGGAAGGCATTAGGCGCACCACACCGTCAATCTCTGGTGCCTCTGCGTAACTTCTTCCGATACCGCCTTTTCTGCCATTACCAGGGGCTGAATCCACCAGAACTTGCAAGGTGTCACCCACTCTTTGGGTGAGTTTCTGCACTGAAACTTCTTCGGCTACTTTCATGAACCGTGCATTTCGGTCTTCTCTCAAAGACTGCGGCAACATGCCGGGAATTTGATTGGCCGTAGCGCCTTCAACAGGGCTGTAAGCAAAACAACCAGCGCGATCAATTTTTGCTTCGCGCATAAAGTCGAGCAAATGTGCAAACTCTTCTTCCGATTCGCCCGGAAAACCTGCAATAAACGTGCTGCGAATGACGATTTGCGGACACATCTCTCGCCAGCGCTGAATCCGCNNCTGTGTTGAAAAGGCACATCCAAGTAGGGCAACACATGGCCCGAGGCCATCAAAGGAATGATGTCGTCCACGCTTGGATAGGGATATACATAGTGCAAACGGACCCAAGCGCCATAACTTTGGGCAATATCACCTAGAGCTTTTGCGAGCTCCAGGGTTTTGGTTTTAATCGGCTTACCGTCCCAGAAGCCAGTGCGGTATTGCACATCGACACCGTAGGCTGAGGTGTCTTGGCTGATGACCAATAATTCTTTTACGCCGCTTTCAAACAAAGCATGGGCTTCTTTCAATACATCACCAATAGGACGGCTTACTAAGTCACCACGCATGGATGGGATGATGCAAAAAGTACAGCGGTGGTTACATCCTTCGCTGATCTTGAGGTATGCGTAATGCTTGGGCGTGAGTTTGACGCCAGTGTCGGTGTTATGTGGCGGAATGAGGTCTACAAATGCGTGGTGCGGTTTGGGTAAGTGCTGATGCACCGCGTCCATCACTTCTTGCGTAGCATGCGGGCCAGTCACTGCTAGAACACTGGGGTGCAACGCACGCACCATGTTGTTGCCATCGGTATTGTTTCTTGCTCCCAAACAACCTGTGACAATGACTTTGCCATTCGCGTTCAACGCCTCGCCAATGGTGTCTAGGCTTTCTTTGACTGCGTCATCGATAAAGCCGCAGGTATTCACAATCACCAAGTCAGCACCCTCAAAAGTTTTTGAGGTTTGATAGCCTTGGGCGCTGAGTTGCGTCAATATGAGCTCAGAGTCTGTCAACGCCTTGGGACAGCCCAAGCTCACAAAACCCACTTTGGGAATGTGTGCCGTGTTCATACTCTGTGGGATTGGAAAAATTGGTAGGCGCGATTGGACTCGAACCAACGACCCCCACCATGTCAAGGTGGTGCTCTAACCAGCTGAGCTACGCGCCTAAGTGTCCGAAGCATTCAGTGTAACAGACTCTAGCGTCTTCTAGCGTTACGAACACCTTTGACTTCTCCAATAAGCCCCAAAACTTTGTTTAGTTTGCGTGTGTCGATCACTTCAACCGTAAAAGTCATCCAAGCCACTTCTTTGATGGACTGGGTCTGTACACCCACCACATTCATTTTTTCTTTGGCAAAAACTTCGGAAATATCTCTCAACAAACCTTGCCTATCAAATGCCTCGATTGACACATCGACTTGGTAAGCCAATGGCTGCGTAACATTTGCACGGCTCCAAGTTACTTCGATAACGCGATCAGGATTTTTTCTTTCAATTTGCGCAAAGTTGGAGCAATCCTCACGGTGAATGCTCACGCCCTTGCCGCGTGTCACAAATCCTTTGATCTCATCAGGAGGCGCAGGCTTGCAACATTTAGCCAGTTGCGTCATCAATGAGTCAATCCCTACGACCAAGACACCGCCATTTTCAGACGGCTTAGTGGGTTTTGATTTTTTAAGCAGTATGTAGTCGTCAGGGGTGACATTCGAAGCCACATGGGGTCTTAAAAATTGCTCAATTGCATGCAAGGAAAACTCTTCCTTGCCCACTGTTTCAAACAAATCTTCAGAAGATTTAAATCCAAGATGGGTAGACAGCTCTTCTAAATTCGTGCTGGATTTACCCTCGCGTTGTAATAACTTTTCGACCGCATCGCGCCCCTTTGAAACAGTCTCTTGAAAAACCTGCGCGTTAAACCAAGCGCGAACTTTCGATCGGGCTCTGGGGCTGACCAAAAAACCCAACTCGGGGTTTAACCAATCCCTTGAAGGACCACCTTCTTTTAATGCAGTGATGGAAACAGTTTGTCCATTTTTAAGCACCGTATTCAAAGGCACCATTGCGCCATCGACATGCGCACCGCGACAACGGTGCCCTAAATTGGTATGCAAGGTATATGCGAAGTCAATCGGGGTTGCACCCTCGGGCAGCTCGACCACGTCCGCCTCGGGCGTCAGCACGTAAATTCGGTCAGCAGGGACTGTTTCTTCTTTTTTACTTGAAGGCTTGCCACGCGATTGCGCATTGGCGGACGCCATTTCTCGCTCCCACGCAAGCAGTTGGCGCAAGACTGCAATCTTGGCGTCGTAAGCACCAGCTGCTGATACGCCAGAGTACCCTTTTTTGCCAGCCTCCTTATAGGCCCAATGCGCAGCCACGCCATGCTCCGCATGGTCATGCATGGCTTGGGTTCTTATCTGAATTTCAATCGCTTTCTGCTGAACATCGCGCACCACCGTATGCAACGACTGGTATCCATTGGATTTAGGACGTGCGATGTAATCGTTGAACTCTTCCACCATTGGTACATAGTGGCTGTGCACCCAACTTAGCGCGGCATAACAATTTGGAACCGTGTCGACCAGAATGCGAAAAGCTCGGATATCCAAAATACGGTCGAACCCAACACCTTTGTCACGCATTTTTTTAAAAATGCTGTAAATGTGTTTAGGTCGTCCATAGACTTTTGCGTCAATGCCTTGGCCTTTTAATCCTTGCGCAATGGATG
>DDYJ01000077.1:0-7805 GCA_002347905.1 Comamonadaceae bacterium UBA2237
GAGCCGTTGGTGGTGGGCGTGTTGGACAGGCCGTCGACTCTGGAAATGCCATAAAGATTGGTAACACCATCCGCTACTGGCGTAGAAAAGGATGTGGATTTTTGCCAAAGTTGCCCAATGTCTTGAATATTTTCCCCATGCAAGGCCATGGGTGCTTGTTGCCAAGTAGGTGCTTTCCATGCAGAGGCAGCGTTACCATTCTCTGAAGCGGAGTCTTGCACCATAGAAGCAGCAGTGGCTCGCGGAATTGCCAACGCGCTTTCTACCGCGCGCCTAACAGCTTGATGCACTTCACGCCCATCTCGAAACCGCAATTCAATTTTGGTGGGATGCACATTGACGTCAACACGCGTTGGGTCCATGTCTAAATACAGGGCATACACGGGTTGGCGGTGTCCGTGCAGCACATCTTCATAGGCGCTACGCGCAGCATGCGTAACCACTTTGTCGCGCACAAAGCGGCCATTCACATACAAAAACTGGTGGTCCGCACGGGCTCTTGCAGCATCTGGGATTCCAGCGCGTCCAAAGACATGCAAATTACCTTGCGTGTATTGCACCGCCACAGAGTTTTTCAAAAAATCTGCGCCCAGTACATCTGCCAACCTGCGATCTAATTCTTCATTGCCTGTTTGATTGCGCCATTGCTCAACTAATTTCCCATCGTGCCAAATCTCAAAACCCACATGCGGTCGGCAAAGCGCATGTCGTCGCACAGCCTCTACACAATGTGCTAATTCAGTCGCATCTGTTTTCAGAAATTTGCGGCGCGCTGGCGTACTATAGAAAAGTTCTTTCACTTCCACTGTGGTTCCCAATGCGCGGGCTGCGGCTTGTAACTCCCCACTACGGCCATCTAACCGCATAGCGTGGTCTTGCAGTGCAGTGCGTGAAAGCAGTGATAACTCTGAGACAGAGTGGATAGCCGCCAAAGCCTCACCCCGAAAACCCATGGTGCCCACAGATTCGAGCTCATTCAAATTTATGATCTTGCTTGTCGCATGGCGTTTCAATGCAATGGGAAGTTCGTCAGCTGGGATACCTGCGCCGTTGTCTTCCACGCTGATCAAACGCACGCCGCCGCTGAGAAGTCTGACGGTGATGTGCGTAGCGCCTGCATCTAAGGCGTTATCGACCAATTCACGCACAACTGAAGCAGGGCGTTCGACCACTTCGCCAGCAGCAATTTGGCTGATCAGCTCATCTGGGAGTTCGCGAATTGCGCGCTGGGGTTGAATACTAGGGTACACCTTGTCATTTTAGAGCCTGTGATAATCCAGCTCTATGGAAATTATTAGCTACCTGATCGACTTTATTCTTCACATTGACCGTTACTTGGAAGCCTTTGTGCAAGCCAATGGCGTGTGGGTCTATGTTTTGTTGTTTACCATCATTTTTGTAGAAACGGGATTGGTGGTGATGCCGTTCTTACCAGGTGACTCCATGTTGTTCGTGGTGGGGGCTATGTGTGGTGTTGGTCTGATGGACTATGGTCTTTCGGTGGCTTTGCTGGTGACCGCTGCAATTGCTGGCAACCAAACCAATTACACGGTTGGTCACTACTTCGGCCCCAAAGTGTTTGCATGGGAAAACTCACGTTTTTTTAATCGCCAAGCATTTGACCAAGCCCATGCTTTTTACGAGCGTTATGGCGGTATCACCATCGTCGCTGCGCGTTTCATGCCTTTTTTGAGAACCTTCGCACCTTTTGTTGCAGGCGTTGCGCAAATGACGCGCCGTAAGTTCACCTTGTTTGATGTGACCGGTGGAATGTTGTGGGTGGGCAGTATCGTGACCGCTGGCTACTTCTTTGGAAATATCGAATGGGTCAAATTGAATTTACAAAAAATCATTTGGGCGATGATTTTGATACCAGGTGCTTTAGCGATTTACGGAGCTTGGAAAGGTACTAAAACTAAGCAAGCCTGATCTTTGGTCTTCGATTGTTTAAATTACAAACAGAAATTGCGCTATAAAATTAGGTATTGCGATTGCGTGCCAAAGGCGGATTGCGTAAGAAGTAGCGCTCAATACTGCGCATCAAGGCATCAGAGAGTTCGTTTTGGTAACTCTCGCTGTTGAGTCTAGCTTCTTCTTCCGGATTGCTAATAAAAGCCGTCTCTACCAGCACACTAGGAATATCAGGCGCTTTCAGCACAGCAAACCCCGCTTGCTCGACTTGTGGCTTGTGAAGTTTGCCAATACGCCTTATTTGCCCCAGCATTTCGTTGCCTAGCTTCAAGCTATCGTTGATTTGCGCCGTGGTGCTCATGTCAAGCAAGGCGCGTTGTACCGTAGCGTCTTGCACTTTTAAATTGAGTCCACCAACTAAGTCAGCGCGGTTTTCTTGCGAAGCCATCCAACGCGCAGCAGCACTCGATGCTGCGCCTTGGCTCAATGCAAACACACTGGCCCCGCGCGCATCGGGTGTCATAAAGGCATCGGCATGGATGCTGACAAACAAATCGGCTTGTACGCGCCGTGCTTTTTCAACACGTGACTGCAGCGGTACAAAGAAATCTGCATCACGCGTGAGATAAGCACGCATCGGCAGTGGCCCCATTCTGGTTTTAATAACCGTGTTGTTGATACGTTCACGCATGCGATGTGCGATTTGCAAGACCACATCTTTTTCTTTGGTACCACGCGGACCGACCGCGCCTGGGTCTTCGCCTCCATGGCCTGGGTCAAGCGCGACGATGATGAAGCGTTCGGTGTTGTGAGTCGATGGATTGGCATTGGATTTTGATTCGCTCGCCGAAGCAGTAATGCTTGGTGCAGCAACCATGGGCGACGATGCAGGAGACATGGGCGTTGTGGCTGAAATGGATGGTGCCGAAGCTGAGGTTTGTGGCGGAGAAGGCGTAACAGGAACCGCCGCCTTGTTCATCTTTCGCGCTAAGAGTTCAGCCAATGGATCAGGATTGGTATGTTGCGCAATCAATGCTTCTAAAGGGTCTGCCACTTTGGTGGGATACAAATCAAGCACCAAGCGGTGTTGGTATTGGGCATTGCCAGATCGTATAGGTGGCAAATTAAAAACCTGTGGCAACACCATTTGGCGTAAGTCCAACACCAAACGCACGGTATTCGCTGTGTATTGACCCACACGGACCCCGGTGATGAAAGGATCGTCCGATCGCACTTTTCCCACCAACTCTTTGAGTGCAGGGTTGAGTTCAATGCCTTCAATGTCTACGGCCAAGCGTGGAGGGTTCGCCACAAAGAGTGGGGTCGTGGTGAGCGCCGCATCGCTTTCAATCGTGACGCGCGTGTAGTCGCTAGCTGGCCACACACGAACCATCAAAATCGTAGCGCCCCAAGCAATATCTGCCCCACCCAAAAGCAAAAGGGCACTGGTTGTTTGAAGAAACTGTCTGCGTTGTTGGGGGGGGGTCACGGTTGCGTCTCCAAGCGCGAAAGCAATACAGAGCCCATCGCAGTGTGCGAATTCAACGCTATATGGCGTTGGTCATCATCATCCACACGGATATGCATCGCAATATCCGGCGCGGGCAACATACCTTGGGCGTTAGCAGGCCATTCACACAGTTTGAGACCTTCGCTTGCAAAGATGTCACGAAAACCAGCGTCTTCCCATTCTTGCGGATCGGTGAAACGGTAAAAGTCAAAATGCCATATGTGTCCTGCGGCAACCTCATACGGTTCGACAACTGCATAAGTAGGACTTTTCACGCGACCAGTTACACCCAATGCTTGCAGCATATGGCGTACAAAGGTAGTTTTACCAGCGCCTAATTCACCGTCTAAGGTAATACAAGCGTTCAATCTTGTTGANNAGCAGCAGTGTTTTTACAATGGTTGAATTATTCAAGGAAGCAGATTGCCGATCGATCCCGCATTGTTACTCGCGCACATCCAAAAAACTGGGCATGCACTGGGATTTTCCCAAATTGCGGTGGCCCCTGTCGATTTGTCGTCCGCTGAGCCTGCTTTACTGTCATGGCTTGAGAAAAACTTCCACGGCGAGATGGACTATATGGCTCGCCACGGCCTCAAACGCGCCCGTCCTGCAGAGCTGGTTCCTGGCACGGTGAGTGTGATCACGGCGCGTATGAACTATCTACCGCGCGATACGCCTGAAGGTTGGCAAGAGGCGGAGTGGGACCGTTTGCACAATCCAACTGAGGCGGTTGTTTCTGTATATGCCAGAGGGCGCGACTACCACAAGGTGCTACGCCAACGCTTGGGTCAATTGGCACAAGAGATAGAAATCTATCTGGATGGCCAAGAAAGTTCACTGCAAACCCGTGTATTCACAGATTCTGCGCCCGTGTTGGAGGCCGAATTAGCCACACGTAGTGGTCAAGGCTGGCGTGGCAAACACAGTTTGGTGCTCAACCGTGACGCTGGGTCTATGTTCTTCTTAGGCGAGATTTTTTTAAATATTCAATTACCAATTTCCGAGCCTGTCACAGACCATTGCGGGCAGTGCACAGCATGCATAGATGTGTGTCCCACCCAAGCCATAGTTGCGCCAGGCTTGGTCGATGCGAGACGATGCATCTCTTATCTAACTATTGAGCACGCAGGTTCTATTCCTGAAGAGTTGCGCCCTTTAATGGGTAATCGTATTTATGGCTGTGATGACTGCCAGCTGATATGCCCATGGAACAAATATGCGCAGACATCCAACTTGGCTGATTTTGATGTTCGAAATGGTTTGGTGGGGCAACAACTTGTCGATGTTTTGGGATGGACGGAAGAAGAGTTTTTAAATCGAACAGAAGGCAGTGCTATTAGGCGTATTGGGTATTTGCGTTGGTTGCGTAATGTGGCGGTGGCTACGGGGAATGCTTTGGCCACCCCAAATGCAGACTCGTTAGAACTTCGTGATGCATTGCTCATACATGCGAACAATTCAGACCCGATCATCTGCGAGCATGTGCAATGGGCGTTACTACAAGGCTCATGAAGAGCGAAATTCCTACTAAAAGAAGTTAAATTTATGTTATAACAAGCACTTCTACCAAAAGGCTCAATATGCAACCACTTCGCATCACCCAAATAGGTAATTCTTTGGGGGTAATTTTGCCCAAGGAAATCACCAACCACTTGCATGTCAGCAAGGGAGACTCTCTCTATGTCACGCTCTCGCCAAACGGGCTTGAAGTTTCACCTTACAACGCTGAACTTGAAGCTGAAATCGCTATGGGCCAAGCATTTATGAATGAGTATCGTGAAACATTCAAAGTACTAGCTAAATGAAGCAGTGGCGGTGGGTACAGCGAGAAGCATTGCTGCGATTACACGGCATGAGTTTGGTGCAGTTTGGAGGACTTGCTGGATTACGAGATGAAGGGCTCCTGGATAGCGCTCTTTCACGCCCACAGCAATTAGCAAATTACGCCAAACCCGATTTGGCTGATATTGCAGCAGCTTATGCTTTCGGCCTAGCAAAAAACCATCCATTTGTAGATGGCAATAAGAGGGCTGCTTTCTTGGCGCTGGGTTTGTCTTTGCGACTGAATGAATATCGTCTCACCGCATCACAGCCAGAAGCAACGCAAACTATTCTTATGCTTGCCGCAGGTGATCTCAGTGAAGAGGCCTTAGCAACTTGGATTCGTGGTCAGACAATGCGCCTGGTTAGCTGATTGTCAATTCAATCCCTGATTTGTTTGGAAACAGCTTGGCCCAACTCAATTACAGCCAGCGCGTAATAACTACTCCAGTTATACCGAGTCACCACATAAAAATTCTCTGTACCCACCACATAGCTAGGCGAATCTGTTCCATTAAACAGTTCCACCAACGCAAGATTGCCTATATGTTGTTGCGCATCTGAAGAAAGCACAACACCTTTGTCTCTCATGCTGGCAGCACTAAACGACGGCAAGATATCAGGCGCTAGCAATGTGGGTTTATCTAACTTGGCTTCATCAAACAGTGCAGGGTAGTGCGTAGGCATTCCTGTTTGCCATCCAAAGGCTTTGAAGTAATTGGCAACAGATCCAATCGCGTCCACTGGGCTTTTGAGTAAGTCAATACGTCCATCACCATCAAAGTCCACGGCAAAGCGTGACCAACTCGATGGCATGAACTGCGGCCAACCCATGGCGCCTGCATAGCTGCCTGTGGTTGTGGCTTGCCCCTTGGGTTGTGCATGCACCATCTTTAAAAAATATCCCAACTCCGATTTAAAAAATGCTTGCCTCTCTTGCGCGCGCGGATGCTCGGGTGGGAAATGCAATGCCAATGTTGTCAACACGTCTAGCACTTTGTATGGGCCCATATGTTGACCGTAGAAGGTTTCTACGCCAATCACGCCTACAACCAACTCGGCGGGTACCCCGTAGATATTTTGCGCACGCTCTAGTGCTTCTTGGTAGGTTTGCCAAAACTTCACACCAGCCATTATTCGGCGCGGTTCAATAAAGCGTGCCTGATAGGCAGCCCAATTTTTGGGTGAAGATGTGGGCGGGGGCATCACCATTTTTTCAAGACCTTGCACGCGTCTGGCAAGGCTGAGTTGGTGACGTACCCAAGCCACTGGAATTTGCTGGTTTTGAGAAATGTCACTAGCTAGTTGTGCTACCTCAGCGCGAGGGCCAAATGGCGTGGTGCGAATCTGGTGGGGCTTATGTTTTTTGCCATGCACAGCAGCTAAGGCAGCAGAGGAGCATGTGCAAGCGAAGAAGATGGCAAAGAAAACTAAGAAACGCATCGGAAAAGAGGTAAGCAGAATAGGGAGTTTCACGCGATAGAAAATAGAGGAAAAGCTAGGCTTGCATGTTAAGCTGAGTTCGATACATTCATCACGCATATGCACAAAACAGGTTATTACACACATCCTGAATGTCGAAGACACGAAATGGGCGCCGGACATCCTGAATGTCCTGAGCGACTAGATGCTATTCAAGAGCGTTTGCTGATGAGTGGATTGGACATTGGCTTAACGGCCATTGAAGCTCCTGCCGCTTCATTTGACGATTTGGCTTTGGCCCACGATGTGGACTATATCGACCACTTGCGTTTAACGTCGCACTGCTTGATCGAAGACCAAGCTGCAACAGGCACGGCTTATGCGCATATGGATCCAGACACGGCCATGAATTCACACACGTGGGAAGCAGCTTTGCATTCTGCTGGCGCTGCGATTGCTGCAACCGATGCAGTGATCAACGGCGAATTAGCCAACGCTTTTTGTGCCGTGCGTCCGCCTGGTCACCACGCCATGCGCCGCAAAGCGATGGGGTTTTGTTTTTTTAACAATGTGGCGGTGGCAGTCAAGCACGCCATCCATCAGCACGGCTTAAAGCGTGTGGCTGTGGTGGACTTCGATGTGCACCACGGCAATGGCACGGAAGACATTCTTGCTAACGATGAACACGTATTGATGGTGAGTTTTTTTCAGCATCCTTTTTATCCCTATTCAGGAACCGAAAAGCAAGCGTCAAACATGGTGAACATTCCCGTTCCCGCCTACACACGTGGCATGGATGTGCGTGATTTAGTTGAAAACTACTGGGTCCCGCGATTAGAAGAGTTCAAGCCTGAGTTAATTTTTATCAGCGCTGGCTTTGATGCCCACCGTGAAGACGATATGGGGCAAATGGGTCTGACCGAGCAAGACTATGCGTGGATCACCCAGCGTATTTGCGATATCGCCAAGCGCCACGGCAAGGGCCGCATAGTGTCTTGCTTAGAAGGTGGTTACGCCCTCAGCGCTTTGGGTCGAAGCGTAGAAGCACACATACGCGTACTTGCGGATTTGTAAAACCATGACTGCATTGCAAGAGATTTTTTTAGATTTCCAAAACTCCTCCATGCCGATGGAGTTA
>DDYJ01000077.1:7858-9175 GCA_002347905.1 Comamonadaceae bacterium UBA2237
TGTAAAACCATTTTGGTGAAGTTTCAAAGCGTTGCATTGCTTAAATTAGCAGTGCCAGTTCTTTTGGCTTTGGCTGTGATTCGCCTGATCGCTCGCGTGTTGACGTCGGTGTTTCCAGAGTCGCATGGCGCGCGTTTGATTGAGCGTGCAGTCTCTTGGCTCGCATGGGCGTTTGCAGTGATGTGGATCACAGGTTTGCTTCAACCGGTGCGAGAAGAGTTAGACGCTATCGATTTATCTGTCGGTAAATCGCACGTGTCTTTGTTACATGTGTTGGAGGTCATTCTTAATTCCAGCTTTGTATTGGTATTGACCCTGTGGTTGTCTGCTTTCTTAGAGTCCAAGGTGCTGAGTCGGGTCTTGACAGACTTGTCCATGCGCAAAGTGGCTTCGAATGCCATGCGTGCCTTTTTGTTGTTGATCGGCATGCTGTTGGCTTTGTCAGCCTCGGGGTTCGACCTCACTGCTTTGTCGGTGCTCGGTGGCGCGTTAGGTGTGGGTTTGGGCTTTGGCTTACAAAAGTTAGCTGCTAACTATGTCAGTGGCTTTGTGATTTTGTTGGAGCGGTCGCTGCGTATTGGCGACTATGTGCGGGTCGATAGTTTTGAGGGCTGGGTCACTGATATCAAAACGCGCTACACCTTGGTGCGGGCGATCAACGGCGTCGAATCTGTCATTCCCAACGAGCTATTGATGACGCAGCGGGTCGAAAACCTGTCGCTCGAATCCAGCCACTTATTACAAAACTGCATGTTCTGGGTCGGCCTGCACAGCAATGTGGAAGAGGTTCAAAAACTATTGGTCGATGCTGCCGTGTCTGCCGATTTGGTGATAGCGGACCCAGCCCCGATGGCCTTGTTGGCGGAGGTGGCTCCCCAAGGTTTGCGGTTTCAGCTGAATTTTTGGATGGATGACCCTGCGCATGGGCAAGGCTTGGTCAAGTCTAATGTGAATAGAGCGGCGCTTGAAGCCCTTCGTAATGCTGGCGTGCACTTGGCGCATGCGCCTTACGAGGTGCACCTTGTGAAAACCAATGAAATAGGACCGGTATGACCGGAAAAGGGCTGTCAGATCATGCTCTCAGGGGTTATAAAAAAGCACGGTCGTGCTAAAGTTTGGGGTTTAGATATTAGAATGTGACGTTTACGTAAACGTCAATCAGTTTTCACTATTTTTTGGAGTTCTCAACATGAAAGTTTTGGTCGCAGTCAAACGCGTTGTCGACTACAACGTAAAGGTTCGCGTGAAGTCGGACAACACAGGCGTCGACATTGCCAACGTCAAGATGAGCATGAACCCGTTTGACGAGATTGCGGT
>DDYJ01000077.1:9308-10165 GCA_002347905.1 Comamonadaceae bacterium UBA2237
CCTTGGTCGACAAAGAGCAACCCGGCTTGGTGATTCTGGGCAAACAAGCGATTGACGACGACTGCAACCAAACCGGCCAAATGTTGGCAGCTTTGGCGGACATGCCCCAAGCTACGTTTGCATCCAAAGTGGAAGTGGCAGACGGCAAAGCCAGCGTGACCCGCGAGGTCGACGGTGGTTTAGAGACCCTGTCTATTAGCATGCCTGCGGTTATCACCACAGACCTTCGCCTGAACGAACCACGCTACGTCACCTTGCCCAACATCATGAAGGCCAAGAAGAAGCAACTCGATATCCTCAAGCCAGAAGACCTCGGCGTGAATGTCGCCCCTCGTATCAAGACCTTGAAAGTCAGCGAGCCGCCTAAGCGCAGCGCCGGTATCAAAGTGGCCGACGTAGCAACTTTGGTCGACAAACTCAAGAACGTGGCCAAGGTCATCTAACTAGAACAGATCAGGAGCAAAAGAACATGACATCCCTCGTTATTGCCGAACACGACAACGCGTCTATCAAACCTTCTACCCTCAACACTGTCACAGCCGCCTTGGCCATAGGCGGTGACGTCCATGTGCTGGTTGCTGGCCACAACGCGGGTGGCGCTGCTGCTGCTGCTGCCCAGATTGCAGGCGTGAGCAAAGTCATTCACGCTGATGGCGCTGACCTTTCGCACGGGTTGGCTGAAAACCTAGCCGCCCAAATCTTGGGGCTTGCTAGCAGTTACTCGCACATCGTCTTCCCAGCCACCGCTGGCGGAAAAAACATCGCCCCTCGTGTTGCTGCCAAATTAGATATTGCTCAGCTTTCAGATATTACGAGGGTGGTCTCAGGCGATACATTTGAGCGCCCCATTTATGCAG
>DDYJ01000073.1:0-131 GCA_002347905.1 Comamonadaceae bacterium UBA2237
GGTGTCGAAGCGCAAACCGTTGCCAATTGCTATACCGCTCTCGACTTAGGCGTTGAAGTACTTCCGGTGCTCAACAAAATGGATTTGCCGCAAGCCGATCCAGACAACGCCAAAGCTGAAATTGAAGACGT
>DDYJ01000073.1:154-3919 GCA_002347905.1 Comamonadaceae bacterium UBA2237
ATTCTCGAAGCCGTTGTTGCCAAAATTCCGCCGCCGAAAGGCGACCCCGAAGCTCCCTTGCGCGCCATGATCATCGACAGTTGGTTTGATACCTATGTCGGTGTGGTCATGTTGGTGCGTGTCGTGGACGGACGTTTGGGTAAAGGCGAGCGCATCAAGATGATGGCTTCGCATGCCGTATACAACGCAGACAACCTCGGTGTTTTTACGCCCGCTAACCAACCCCGTAACGCGCTCGAAGCAGGGGAGGTGGGGTACATCATCGCCGGTATCAAAGAACTGCAAGCCGCCAAGGTGGGTGACACCATCACCTTAGAGAAAAAGCTGCCCAACAATTTAGGACCTGCTGAAAAAGCCTTGCCAGGTTTCAAAGAAATCCAGCCGCAAGTGTTTGCTGGTTTGTACCCAACAGAAGCCAACCAATACGACGCCTTGCGNNTGCGGTTTCCTCGGTCTTTTGCATATGGAAATCGTGCAAGAGCGTTTGGAGCGTGAGTTCGACCAAGACCTGATCACTACGGCACCTAGCGTGGTCTACCAAGTTGCCAAGCCCGATGGCGAAGTGGTGTTGGTAGAAAACCCTGCGAAGATGCCGGACCAAGGCAAGATGCAAGAAATCCGCGAACCCAT
Source organism: Comamonadaceae bacterium UBA2237 (assembly GCA_002347905.1). Taxonomy (GTDB): domain Bacteria; phylum Pseudomonadota; class Gammaproteobacteria; order Burkholderiales; family Burkholderiaceae_C; genus Limnohabitans. Next base: position 785 of record DDYJ01000073.1, read on the forward strand.
CGTCACCGTGCATCTGTATATGCCGCAAGAGTATGTGGGTGCGGTGATGACGCTGGCCAACCAAAAGCGCGGCGTGCAAATCAATATGGCTTACCACGGCCGTCAAGTGATGTTGACCTACGACATGCCCTTGGGCGAGATCGTGCTCGACTTCTTTGACAAGCTCAAATCCGTCAGCCGTGGCTATGCCTCGATGGACTATGAATTCAAAGAATTCAGGGCGTCTGATGTGGTCAAGGTCGATATCTTGCTCAATGGTGAGAAAGTCGACGCTTTGTCCATCATCGTCCACCGCACCCAAGCGCAATACCGTGGCCGTGCGGTGGTTGCCAAAATGCGTGAAATCATCAGCCGGCAGATGTTCGATGTGGCAATTCAAGCGGCCATTGGCGCCAACATCATTGCGCGCGAAACTATCAAGGCCTTACGCAAGAACGTGCTGGCAAAATGCTACGGTGGTGATATCACCCGTAAACGCAAGCTCTTAGAGAAACAAAAAGCAGGTAAAAAACGTATGAAACAAATCGGCTCTGTCGAGGTGCCCCAAGAGGCTTTCTTGGCAATTTTGCAGGTGGAAGACTAATGCCTACCTTGACCGCATTTGTATTGGCTGCTTTCGTTGGTTATGCAGGTACTTGGTACCTAGGCATGTTGGAAGGCAGTTTTGCTTTTTTGATGTTGATGGCCACCATCGTCACAGGTATTTACTGGTTGGCAGAACAGTTTTATTTTTTGCCGCAGCGACGTCAGGCCGCTGAGCGCCTTGAGTTAGATGCAGCAAACCGCCGCGCTGAATTGGACAAACTCGGTATTGCCAAAAACGACGTCGATGTGACGCAAGCCAAAGAGCGTCTGATCATGCAGCCTTGGTGGCTGGATTGGACAGCTGGGCTTTTTCCCGTCATCGCTGTCGTGTTTGTCTTGCGCTCCTTCTTATTTGAGCCCTTCAAAATTCCATCCGGTTCAATGATTCCTACCCTGTGGGTTGGCGATTTGATTTTGGTCAACAAGTTCCACTATGGCGTGCGCCTACCAGTGATCAATCTCAAAATCACGGAAGGCAATCCAGTAGAACGTGGCGATGTGATGGTGTTTCGTTACCCTCCAAAGCCTAGTTTGGACTACATCAAGCGCGTGATTGGTTTACCGGGTGACGAAATTGCTTATCTAAACAAACAACTCACCATCAACGGACAACCCGCCCCTAAAACGCCATTGCCTGATTTCTTTGAAGAAGACAGCATGCGTTACATCAAGCAATTTGAAGAGCGCATTCCATTGGGTGATAAACCTGAAGTTGGCGTGACTTCTGTGCGCCTGCATCGTTTACTCAATGACGCTGACCGTCCTGCTTTTGTTCCTGGCGCTGATGAGTTCATGTTCAAAGAAAACTGTCGCTACACCGTAGAAGGGGTGACTTGCAAGGTGCCTGCAGGGCACTATTTCATGATGGGCGATAACCGAGATAACTCATTAGATTCACGTTATTGGGGCTTTGTGCCAGAAAAAAATATTGTGGGCAAAGCCTTTTTTGTATGGATGAATTTTGGGAATCTCAAGCGCATTGGCGCTTTCGATTAACCCACAACCCCATGTCGCTCACTACGCCAAAGTCGCACTCAATTCTCGAAACGCTGCAACACCGTTTGCAGATCACATTTCATAACCCAGAGTTGCTGCAGCAGGCGTTGACGCACCGCAGTTTTAGTTCGGACCACAACGAACGGCTAGAGTTTTTAGGCGACTCTGTGCTGAACTTGTGTATTGCCAATTTGCTCTACCAGCGCTTAAACACATTACCAGAAGGTGATTTATCGCGTGTGCGCGCCAATCTAGTGAAGCAAGAAACCTTGCACCATTTGGCAGTTGAAATGGGCTTGCCCCAGATGTTGCGTTTGGGTGAGGGCGAGTTGCGTTCAGGCGGTCAAAAACGTCCTTCCATATTGGCCGATGCGCTTGAAGCAGTTTTGGGCGCTGTGTATTTAGATGCAGGTTTTGCCCAAGCCGATGCCTTGGTACAGCGCATCTTCGCAGCCGTGGATATCAAGCCTGAAATGCAGGCAGTGGGCAAAGACCCTAAAACCGAATTACAAGAGTGGTTGCAAGCACGCAAGATGCAGCTTCCCATCTATCGCGTAGTGGGCACTTTAGGTGCAGCCCATCGCCAAACATTTGATGTGGAATGTGAAGTGATCGAGTTAGCCCGCTGCGAGCGTGGCATCGGTACATCGCGCCGAGCAGGAGAGCAAGCCGCCGCAGCGGCCATGCTGCAAGTTCTCAAAGAATCTTCATGACAAACTCATCTGACACCACGCCACAAAGCGCAGACGACATCGACGCTATGCTCAATGCTAGTAAAGGCAAGCGTGTGATGGCGAGCCCCGTGTTGGTCGCGCCTGATGACCAGCGATGTGGTTTGATCGCTATTGTTGGCAAGCCCAATGTGGGTAAATCGACTTTGCTCAACGCTTTGGTGGGTCAAAAAATCAGTATCACTTCTCGCAAAGCCCAGACTACGCGCCATCGCATAACAGGTATGCGTACCCAGGGCAGTGCCCAATTTGTGTTTGTGGACACTCCTGGTTTTCAAACTATCCATGGCAATGCATTGAACAAATCGCTCAATAAAACCGTGCAAGGTGCGGTGGGCGATGTGGACTTGGTTTTGCTCGTAGTCGAAGCAGGCAGTTTCACACCAGCAGACGCCAAAGTCTTGGCATTGTTAGCCCCTGATGTTTCCACATTGTTGGTGGCCAACAAACTAGACACCGTCAAAAGTCGCGATGCTGTGCCCGCATGGTTACAAGACATGCAGCAACGCCATGCGTTTGCCGAGTTTGTGCCCATGTCTGCTAAAAACACCAAAGACGTGGAACGCTTGCTCAGCATTTGTGAAAAATACTTGCCCGAACAAGCTTGGTTTTATGGCTCCGACGAACTGACCGACCGTAGCGAAAAATTCATGGCGGCCGAGATGGTGCGTGAAAAACTCTTTCGCTTAACAGGCGACGAGTTGCCCTACACATCCACCGTCATTATCGATAAGTTTGAAGAAGAACCTGGCAAAACCAAAGGCGTGAAACGCATGGTGCGCATTGCAGCGACCATTGTGGTGGAGCGTGATGGCCACAAAGC
>DDYJ01000073.1:3996-5303 GCA_002347905.1 Comamonadaceae bacterium UBA2237
GACGAAGCACGGGTGCGTAGCTTTGGCTACGAGTAAGACCCGCATCCACGCCGAACCGGCTTTTGTCGTACACCGCTACGACTGGAGCGAGTCCAGTCTCATCCTTGAAACCTTTACACGTCACCATGGGCGCGTAGCCTTGGTTGCCAAGGGCGCAAAGCGTCCTAGTTCAAACTTCCGCCCGGTTTTGTTGCCATTGCAGCCGCTTGCCATTAGCTATAGCGGTGACGCAGAGATTCGCACGCTCAAAGTGGCGGAGTGGGTAGGCGGTCACATCATGCCTATGGGCGAGGCATTGTTGTCTGGTTATTACATCAACGAACTGTTGTTGCGTTTGCTGGCGCGTGATGATCCGCATCCGCGTTTGTTTGATTTGTATGCCCAAGTGGTGCAAGTGTTAGCCGATGGGCATGAAGGCACGATTGCACCGGCCTTGCGGGCGTTTGAATTACTCTTGTTGCGCGATATCGGCTTGTTGCCCAACTTGGATTTACAAACACTTACCTTGGCGCCTCTGCAAACCAATACCGCATACAGCCTAGTTGCCGAGGGCGGTTTGCGTAGTCTTGCATCGCACGAACGCAATGGTATTGACGCATCGGTATGGCAAGCGCTGCAAGGCAGCTTGGAAGACCCCTCACCCATGGCCGCCACCTTGCGTGTATGCGCTGAACTAGCAACGGACCAACGCAATACCTTGCAGACGCAATTGCGTGCTTTGGTGCACTACCATTGCGGGGTCCACACTTTGCGTACCCGCCAGATGATGGTGGACTTACAAACGCTTTGAGTTTCTTGATGTCTCACACTATTTCTCACACTGCACTATCGGTCAACCTGAATAAGGTGGCTCTGGTACGCAATACGCGTCACCTTGGTATTCCGAGTGTGACGCGCGCTGCTTCGTTGTGTTTAGAGGCAGGCGCTGCTGGTATTACCGTTCACCCCCGTCCAGATGCGCGTCATATTCGAGCAGACGATGTATTTGCCTTGGCAGAGTTACTCAAGGCTTGGCCCGATCGTGAATTCAATATTGAAGGCAATCCATTTCACAACCTGATGGACTTTGTACGCAAAGTGCGCCCGCAACAAACGACTTTCGTGCCAGATAGCGAAGGCCAATTCACCAGCGACCATGGCTGGAACTTTCCGCAAGACGCCAAACGCTTGGAGCCTTTGATTGCCTCTGCTAAATCACTAGGTGTTCGGGTGAGTTTATTCATGGATCCCATAGCAGATTCACAGACAGCGCAGCAAGTGATGCAATCTGTCAAAGCGATTGGTGCAGACCGTGTTGAGCTCTACAC
>DDYJ01000073.1:5362-7423 GCA_002347905.1 Comamonadaceae bacterium UBA2237
AACGCAGGCCATGATTTGAATTTAGACAATCTGCGATCTTTTGTGCAAGCTGTTCCTAAAGTAGCGGAAGTATCCATCGGACATGCCTTGATAGGGGATGCATTAGAAATGGGCTACGGCCATGCAGTGCGTGCCTACAAGGAGTGTTTGCAAGCATGATCTATGGCGTTGGCACCGATATCTGCGACATCCGTCGCATTCGTACGTCACTTGCCAAGTACGGCGAACGTTTTGCACAAAAAGTATTGTCTGAGCGTGAAGTTGCAATTTGGCACAAACGCAGCGCGCGTTGGCCAGACCGCGGCGTGCGTTACGTGGCTACGCGCTTTTCTGCCAAAGAGGCTTTTAGCAAAGCCATTGGCTTGGGTATGCGTATGCCTATGACATGGCGCGCATGCGAACTATCGAATTTAGCGACGGGGCAACCTGTCATCACCCTACACGGCACATTGAAAGACTGGTTTGAAGCACGCAGCTTGCGCGCACATGTGAGCGTTAGTGATGAGTCTGATTACGCAACCAGTTATGTCGTGGTGGAGAAAATCATTCCATGACCCACCATGCGCCTTTGATACTGGATATTGCAGGCACGCAACTGACTGCAACGGAAAAAAAACGCTTACGCCATCCATTGACTGGTGGGGTGATTTTGTTTGGCCGTAATTGGCAAGGCCGTATCCAACTAACCGAGCTGTGTGCCGATATCAAAGCGGTTCGTAGCGATGCACTGATTTGCGTAGACCACGAAGGTGGGCGCGTACAGCGGTTTCGTAACGATGGGTTCACACACCTTTCGCCTATGCGTGCCTTAGGTGAACTTTGGATGCAAGACAGCAAGTCAGTGCGTGGTGCATTCCATACTGGCAGTGGTGCATTGGCTGCAATGGAGGCTGCGACTGCATGCGGTTATGTGTTGGCGAGTGAATTAAGGGCTTGTGGCGTGGACTTCAGTTTCACACCTGTGCTCGATTTAGACCATGGCAAAAGTGGTGTGATCGGTGACCGTGCTTTTCATCGTGATCCGCGCGTAGTTACTGCACTGGCAAAAAGTGTGATGCACGGTTTGTTACAAGCGGGTATGGCCAATTGCGGAAAACATTTCCCAGGCCACGGCAAAGTACTTGCGGATTCGCATGTAGACATACCAGTGGACACGCGCAGTCTCTCTGCGATCCTGAACGACTGCGCACTGCCTTATAAGTGGCTCAGTACAACACTGACTAGCGTGATGCCCGCGCATGTTATTTACGAAAAAGTAGATGCATTGCCTGCAGGTTTTTCGCCTTATTGGCTGCAAGAGATTTTGCGAGGCCGTTTGCATTTCAATGGCGCTATTTTTAGCGACGATTTGTCTATGGCTGGCGCACGCATGATCCAAGGCCGTGAAGTCAGCTTTGCTGAGGCCGGTATGGTTGCGCTCCATGCAGGCTGCGATTTGGTTTTGTTGTGTAATCAAAGCTTGGGCGATGGATATGCCGTAGACGCCATGCTCGACGGTTTAGCAGAAGGATTGCTCAAACACCATTGGGTAGCGAGTGAGGCGAGTGAAATACGACGCCAAGCCTTGCTGCCTAAAAATTCTCCGCTAGCTTGGGATGCGCTGATGACTGACCCCGCCTATGTGCGGGCCTTGGACTTGTTGCCCTAGCAAGCAATGTTTCACGAGCCGTGAGAACGGCGCACCTTTTTTTTGCCACGCGTGCAAACCACCTATTGAGAAAAAATAAACCATGGCAACTCCTAACTACAACTACGAAAAACGCCAACGTGAGTTGGCTAAGAAAAAGAAAAAAGAAGAAAAACTGAAAGAGCGTGAAGTGCGTAAAAACTCGCCAGATGGCGATGTGACACAAGACGATCAAAAGCCTGAAGGCAGTCCTCCCAATTTGTGACGGTCTTGACGCAGAGCCGCGAGTGAAGGCGGCTTCTTTTTGCGTTTCTTTTTAGACAAACACAAAGTAAAAACGCTGATCACAAAATCGATGTTGATTTCACGATGATGCGTCAGCACGGCTTGCACTTGCTCAAGCGTGAGTGTGTTGGGTTTCCAATCTAAATCTT
>DDYJ01000073.1:7428-7838 GCA_002347905.1 Comamonadaceae bacterium UBA2237
AACAGAAAGTATTAAATCAAAAGTATTGCTAAACAACAACTACCAACATTGGTAGTCTTTTGAAATTAATTCAAAAGACCTAGAACTGCGGCTTTCACAGCAGCCGCTGTTTTATTGGGTGCATCCAGTTTAGCGATGGACTTTTTGATGTGGTAATTGATGGTGTTGACCGACAAGTGCAGGAGATTGGCAATCTCTTCGGACGACTTACCTTGTGCGGTCCACCGCAAGATTTCCACTTCACGCTTTGTCAATTTACGCAAGATACCCGCCCAGTTACAAAGGGCGAGATGCTACACGAACATCAATAAGTTGAGTTGTTAAATACTAAAAAATAATTACTTTTAAAAATTAAGTATTACAAAATCAAAATGAAATCGCATCGCTACAGCGAAAAAAATTAAACCTCA
>DDYJ01000040.1:0-1267 GCA_002347905.1 Comamonadaceae bacterium UBA2237
TAAGACATCGCGAAGTAGTTCATGGGACGCACCACCACTTGGCCGTTTTCTACCATCGCACGGTCTTTGGTGGCATGTACACCCAAAATCGCAGACTGTGGCGGGTTGATGATCGGGGTAGACATCATCGAGCCAAAAGTGCCACCGTTAGAGATGGAGAATGTGCCACCCGTCATCTCTTCAATGCCGAGTTTGCCGTCGCGTGCTTTGACACCGAATTCAGCAATCTTTTTCTCAATATCAGCAAAACTCATTTGGTCAGCATTGCGCAAGATAGGCACCACCAAACCGCGGGGTGAACCCACAGCAATACCGATATCGAAGTAGCCGTGGTAGACGATGTCATTGCCGTCAACGGAGGCGTTCAAGACAGGGAATTTCTTCAAGGCGTGGACTGCGGCTTTCACGAAGAAGCTCATGAAGCCCAACTTGACCCCATGCTCTTTTTCGAAACGCTCTTGCATGCGCTTGCGCATTTCCATGACAGGCGCCATGTTGATTTCGTTGAACGTCGTCAAAATCGCATTGGTCGATTGCGATTGCAACAAACGCTCTGCTACACGTGCACGCAAGCGCGTCATCGGTACACGTTGTTCTGGACGTTCACCCAGGTTCACAGCGGGACCACTGACTGCAGGCAAAGCTTTGGTGGGAACGCCTGTTGGGATTACTGCAGCGGCGGCGGGATTGGCAACAGCTGACAGGACATCACCTTTGGTGACACGTCCGTCTTTGCCAGAGCCTGCAACAGATCCAGCGGCCATGTTGTTGTCTGCCATCAACTTGGCAGCGGCGGGCATCGCCACGCCTGCCTTGCTGTTGGAGGCTGGTGCGCTTGCTTGCGAAACTGGAGCAGACACTGGTGCGGCAGACTTTGCTGGAGCGGATGCTGGAGCCGCAGCAACTTTGCCGTCNNTATCAATGCGAGCAATCAATTGCTCAGCAGTAACTGTTCCACCATCACCCACCAAAATTTCAGACAAAACACCTGCAGAGGGTGCAGGCACTTCAAGCACCACTTTGTCGGTCTCAATTTCAATCAAGATTTCATCTGCNNTGGCTTCAGCCACTGACTCAGACAGCTGAGGGACTTTCACTTCAACGATTGCCATACAAATCTTTCGTAATCTTTTAAATATGTTTATTTGGTGAGCACAAAGCCCTTGATCTTGGCGAACGCGCCATCGACCAATGCTTTTTGCTGTTCTTGGTGCAGGTGTGAATACCCAACTGCAGGCGATGCGGAAGCTGCACGGCCTGAGTAACC
>DDYJ01000040.1:1364-3895 GCA_002347905.1 Comamonadaceae bacterium UBA2237
GGGAAGGGGTACAACTGCTCGACACGCAAAATAGCTACGTCGTCTGCACCTGTCTCTTCGCGCTTCTTGACCAAGTCGTAATAGACCTTGCCAGAACACACCAACACGCGCTTGACTTTGTCTGCCTTAATCGCTTTGTTCTCAGGAATCACCGTTTGGAAACTGCCTTTGACAAACTCTGACACCGGTGAGGTTGCATCTTTATTGCGCAACAAGGACTTCGGTGTGAAGATGATGAGAGGCTTACGCAGATCACGCACCATTTGGCGACGCAACACGTGAAAGATTTGGCTGGCCGTTGTGGGCTGAACGATCTGCATATTCGTATCAGCAGCCAACTGCATGAAGCGCTCTAAGCGTGCTGAGCTGTGTTCTGGGCCTTGGCCTTCATAGCCGTGCGGCAACATCAACGTTAAGCCGTTGACACGTCCCCACTTCACTTCACCAGAGGCAATGAATTGGTCGATCACCACTTGTGCGCCATTAGCAAAATCGCCGAATTGGGCTTCCCAAACCACCAAGGTGTTGGGGTCGTTGGAAGCGTAGCCGTATTCGAAGCCCAACACGGCCTCTTCGGACAAGATGGAATCAATCACCACAAACGGCGCTTGGTTCTCCGCTACGTTTTGTAACGCGACGTAGGTTCCTGTGTCCCACTTCTCACGGTTTTGATCATGAATAACCGCATGGCGGTGCGTGAAGGTACCGCGCCCGCAGTCTTCACCAGACAAACGAACGGGGTAACCGCTGGCCACCAAAGAAGCAAAGGCCATGTGCTCGCCCATGCCCCAATCGACGGGAATATCGCCACGGCCCATCGCAGCGCGATCGTCATACACTTTTTTTACCAACTGATGCGGTGTGACGGTGGATGGGATGGTTGAGATTTTTTCTGCCAAACGTTTCCACTCCGACATCGGAATAGACGTGTCGCCAGCGTCTGTCCACTTCTTGCCCAAGAAAGGCGCCCAGTCAACGGTGTACTTGGTTTTAAAGTTGGTCAAGACGGGATCGTCGGTATGTTTGCCAGCATCCAATGCAGCACGGTAGGCTTTGACCATGTCGTCGCCCAATGAATCGCCCAGGCCTTGCGCCGCCAATTTGTCTGCAAACAATTTACGGGTACCCGGATGGGCTGCAATTTTTTTGTACATCAAAGGCTGGGTCAATGCTGGTGTGTCTTGCTCGTTGTGGCCGAGTTTGCGGAAGCAAACGATGTCCAACACCACATCTTTTTTGAACGTCATGCGGTAGTCCAAAGCCATTTGTGTGGCAAGTACTACGGCCTCAGGATCGTCGCCATTGACGTGCAATACAGGCGCTTCCACCATCTTCACAATGTCTGTACAGAACACGCTGGATCGCATGTCACGTGGGTCAGAGGTGGTGAAACCGATCTGGTTGTTGATGATGATGTGTACCGTACCACCCGTGGAGTAACCACGCGTTTGTGCCAAAGCAAAGGTTTCTTGGTTGACGCCTTGGCCGCCAAATGCCGCGTCTCCGTGCACCAACACCGGCAACACTTGCGAGCCTTGTGGATCAGCACGGCGGTCCATGCGCGCACGCACAGAGCCTTCCACCACAGGGTTCACGATTTCAAGATGCGATGGGTTGAATGCCAACGACAAATGCACAGGACCACCGGCGGTGCTGATGTCTGAGCTAAAGCCTTGGTGGTACTTGACGTCACCTGCAGGCAAGTCTTCAGGGGCGGTGTGGTCAAACTCAGCGAACAAATCAGCTGGCAATTTACGCATGGTGTTGACTAGCACGTTTAGACGACCACGGTGAGCCATGCCAATCACAATTTCTTGCACGCCTTGTGCGCTGGCCTTGTGGACCAACTCGTCCATGGCGGCAATAAAGCTCTCTCCGCCTTCCAGAGAGAAACGCTTTTGACCCACATATTTGGTGTGCAAGAAACGCTCTAGGCCTTCTGCGGCAGTGAGGCGCTCGAGAATTGTTTTTTTCTTTTCTGCGTTGAAATTGGGTTTGCTACGAATCGATTCGAGCTTTTCTTGCCACCAGCGTTTTTCTGCTTGGTCGGTGGCATACATGTACTCGGCGCCTAAGGTGCCACAATAGGTTTCGCGCAAAGCGTTGAGCAACTCGCGCAAAGACATGCTGTTTTTGCCGAAGAAGGTGTTGCTGGTGTCGAACACCGTTTCTTGGTCAGCATCGGTAAAACCGTAAAAAGCAGGGTCTAGGTCTGGAATGGAAGGACGCTCAGTGCGTTTCAGCGGGTCAAGGTCAGCCCAGCGTTGGCCTACGTTGCGGTATGCGGCAATCAACTGTTGCGCGGCTGTGCGCTTGCGGCCCATTTCAGCATCAGCACTGGCCATGACCACGCGGGTGCCGCCAGCTTTAGCGCGTTCGGCAAACGCATTGATAACAGGGAGATGGGGAACGTCTTTGGCGTTGGTGCCGTCCACTGCGGGAACGTGCTGCAGAGCATCAAAGTACTCACGCCAGGAATCTGGAACGCTACCGGGGTTGGAGAGGTAGTTTTCGTACATCTCTTCGACGTA
>DDYJ01000040.1:3934-14020 GCA_002347905.1 Comamonadaceae bacterium UBA2237
AGGAAACATAAGCTGGTTGAAAAAACCCACCGCGACACGGCTGGACCGGATAGCGGAAGCGAGAGAGGTTGTATGAACCCCAAACACCACTATTGTGCCACCGAAGTCGCTTCAGAACCTATTTTGATGTTGTTAGAAGACGAATGTGTGAAAACCGAGCATCAGCCCAGCACATCTTGAATCTGCTTTAAGGCCATCGGATCGTCCATGGTCGTCAAATCGCCTGGGTCTCTTTTTTCGCACACGGCTTGGATGGCACGGCGGAGCAATTTGCCACTGCGTGTTTTGGGTAAAGCACTGACAAACAACACTCGCGAAGGACGCGCAACTGCACCTAGTTGGCTGTCCACCACTTTCATCACTTCGCCTTCAAGCTTCAAGCAGGCAGTCGCATCTCCGAGGGCGGAGGCGTCCTTGGCGATGGCGAACGCCATCGCCACTTGCCCTTTAAGCTGGTCTGCCACACCCACCACCGCAACTTCGGCAATATTGGGATGGCTAGAGATACTCTCTTCAATTTCACGCGTACCCAAGCGATGTCCCGCCACGTTGATCACGTCGTCGGTGCGTCCCAGGATGAAGAAGTAGCCGTCTTCATCGCGTACTGCCCAATCAAATGTGCTGTAGACCATTTTGTTGGGGACGGTTTTCCAATAGGTATTGACAAACCGTGCGTCGTCACCCCACACCGTTTGCAAATTGCCTGGAGGCAATGGACCTTCGATGGTTAACACGCCCTTTTGGTTCGCACCAGTGAGTTCTTCGCCGGTCTGGTCATCAACCAGTTTGACGTCGTATCCGTATACGGCTTTGCCAGGTGAACCAAATTTGCTAGGGGCTTTTTCTACGCCATTGCAAATGGTGAGGATGGGCCAACCAGTTTCTGTTTGCCAATAGTTATCGATGATGGGAGTTCCACCCAACCCTTCAGATATCCATTTGGCAGTCGGCTCATCCAAAGGTTCACCCGCTAAGAACAAAGCTTTCAATGATGACAGGTTGTATTTCGTTAGCAAGGCAGGGTCTTGTTTTTTCAATACACGTATCGCAGTTGGCGCACTGAACATTACGCTGACTTTGTACTTCTCCACCAAGCTCCACCAAATGCCACCATCGGGTCGGATAGGCAGGCCCTCGTAAAGAATCGTAGCCATACCGCCGATGAGCGGGCCGTAGATGATGTAGCTGTGCCCTACCACCCAACCAATATCGCTGGTGCAGAAAAAAGTCTCGCCAGGTTTGCCTTGGAAGATATTCGGAATGCTGCTGGCCAATGCCACCGCGTAGCCACCCGTGTCGCGTTGCACGCCTTTTGGCTTGCCCGTGGTTCCTGATGTGTATAGGGTGTAACTGGGATGTGTGGACTCCACCATTTCGCAAGGCACTTGGGCGTTGAGATGTTTTTCGCGCTCTTGTGCATAGTCAAAATCGCGCCCATCTACCTTAGCAAATTCAGACAAATGGCGATCGACCATCAAGACCGCTTTGGGTTTGTGACTCGAGAGGCTAATGGCTTCATCCAACAAGGGTTTGTAAGCCACGACCTTTCCACCACGCGAACCGGCATCCGCGCTAATGATGACTTTCGGCGAGGCGTCTTCAATGCGAGTCGCTAATGAATGCGAAGCAAATCCGCCAAATACCACAGAGTGAATCGCGCCAATGCGCGCACACGCCAGCATTGCAAAAGAGGCCTCAGCGATCATGGGCATGTAGATCAATACGCGGTCCCCTTTGACCACGCCAAAGCTTTGCAAAATAGCGGCCATGCGTTGCACTTCCAAGTGCAAGTCTTTATAGGTGTATGTTTTTTCTTGCTCGGTTTCCGTGGAAACAAAAATCAAGGCAGCTTGGTCGCCACGGTCTTTGAGGTGCCTGTCCACCGCGTTATGACACAAGTTGGTAGTGCCACCGACGAACCACTTAGCAAAAGGAGGGTTGGAGTAATCGCAGATATGTTGGGGCGGGGTTTGCCAATCTATAGTTTTGGCCTGTTCTGCCCAAAAATTGTCGCGATCTGCGATGGAACGCTTGTGAAACTGCGCAAAAGAACCCATGGATGTCCCCCAACTACATTTAATAAACTTTCAATTATGAGGAGAGAGGACTTGCAAGAAACTGACTTATCTCAAAGTTCGCCTATTTAGTTCGCCTATTTAATAAGCGCTTGTATCTCTCTAAAGGCATCCGATTCAGCGCTGCGCAGCCACTCGAACAGCACCATTTCAGTAGTCACTAGCTCTGCGCCCATTCCGGCCAATCGGTCAAAGGCTGCGTCTCGGTTGCGTTCAGTCCGCGAACTACAGGCGTCGGTCACTATATAAACCTCAAACTCTTGCTCTATTAAATCTAGAGCAGTTTGAAGCAAACAAATATGTGCTTCCACTCCTCCCAAAATAATGGTTTGTCGTGTCGCCTCTGGTTCAGGCTTCTTTTGTAAATGCTTGGGCAAACTTCGGGCATTACCGGCTTGTGTGTTGCGCGTTGGTGGTTTCAGTAGCTCCATCAAACCGTCCGCGCAGGCGCTGAAACTCATTTTGGGTAAGACCGATCGACAAAATTGCCGCACACCATCTGGCATGGCACCCATTTTTTCCGAGTTTTGTTCTGTTCCCCAAACTGGCACTTCCATCCACTGCGCCGCCTGAGCCAAACGCTTGGCGTTAAGTAATACAGACTCGGCCTCAAAAATGGCTGGCAGCAATCGTTCTTGGTAGTCCACCAAAACGAGCTGGGATTCTTGGTCATCGATCAACATAAATGGGCAAAAGTGAAGTGAAGTAGGTGATTGTTCAAACTGAAGATGAGTATCGTGCATCCCAACCGCAACACCCAAATACGCGTTTACCCGAATCAAATCAAGCACTTAGATCGATAAGCCAGAAATCAAAACAGGTAAAACGCAATACAATAATGCGCTTATGAAATTACGCCACCTACTCATCGTCTTTTGCATTGTTAGCGCGCATGCAGCGCCTAGCAGTTCGAGTTCTGACGATTTAGAGATCTATCTATCCGATAGTGGCTTGATTACCAAGATTACTAAAGTCAGCCAAAACGTAGGAAACAAAGCCTCTGACTTAGTGCTCAATGCCATGGGATTTTTAGGCGTCCCTTACCGTCGCGGTGGCACTGACGACAACGGTTTTGATTGCAGTGGTTTTGTGCGCTCTATGTATGAGCAAACCTTGGGAAAAGTTTTGCCGCGCAGCGCGCGTGAGCAAGCCGACGCCACTGAAAAAATTGACAAGAAAGATTTGCAACCTGGCGATTTGGTGTTCTTTAACACCATGCGACAAACCTTCAGCCATGTGGGCATTTACGTGGGTGACAACAAATTCATCCATTCACCACGACCAGGCAAGCAGGTCAAGGTTGAAGATATGCGCCAGTCTTATTGGTTAAGCCGTTTTACCGGTGCGCGCAGAGTGGACAACAGTTCCAACTCTGATGGCTCTAAAAATTAATTTGCCATCTGATTATGTAGATCAGTTTTCATCAAAAATTCACATAAGTCCCTTACAAGATAGGGATGAGTTCGCAGCAAGCTTTAAATATCAACTCGATTGTTAAAAGTTTTGGTGATGTCCAAGTTTTAAATACAGTTAGCTTGGATGTACACCCTGGGGAATTTATATCATTAGTTGGACCCTCAGGATGTGGTAAGTCCACCTTGCTACGAATAATCGCTGGCTTAGAAAAACAAGACTCAGGTAGCGTTTCAATTGGCGGCTCTTCTGTTGATGAGTTAATGCCAAAAGAACGAAATGTTGCGATGGTTTTTCAAAACTACGCTCTTTATCCGCACATGACTGTGCAACAAAACATCTCACTGCCCTTAGAGATGACAAGACTTACGTGGTTGCAAAGATTATTCTTAGTAGGTAATTTTTTTACCAATACCAAACAAATCAAAGGTGACATCTTAAAAGACGTGCTGAAAATTTGTAAAAGCCTGCAGTTAGATAATTTATTACATCGTAAGCCTGCGGAACTCTCAGGCGGTCAAAGACAAAGAGTAGCTCTTGCTAGGGCAATGATACGAAACCCTGCAGTGTTTTTAATGGATGAACCTCTTTCGAACCTTGATGCAAAACTGCGCATCCATCTTCGCAATGAATTAGTTGAGCTTCACAAACGGTTAAAGGCCACGTTTGTTTACGTCACACATGACCAATCCGAGGCGATGACAATGTCCGATCGTATTGCTGTGATGGACAGCGGTAAGATTTTGCAAATAGGCACGCCAAATGAGCTCTATGCAAAACCCAATTCATTAAAAGTAGCACAATTTATTGGTACGCCCCAAATTAATATTTTTGAACTTGTTGATACTCAAAATGGTATTTATTTTTGGGGAACTTCTAAAACTCCCATAAATCTTAATAACAAATCAGCCAAAGCTTTAGCCCTACGCCCGGAGCATTTGGTAATTGAGTCACATCGATTATCAGGATGCGATATTCATTCTTCTGCTGACATAGTAAGAGTCGAAGACCATGGTTCTGAACTACTAATTCATCTAACAATAGACGGTTTTACAAACAAAATATTTGTAAGTCGAATACCTTGCAGCAGTCAACATATTCCATTTAGGCTGGGTGAACGCATAGATGCTGGATTCAAATTAAACACAGCATTATTTTTCGATAGCCTAGGCGTTCGTTTGGATTGACATCTCATGAAAAAAATAAGTCTTTCAACTAGGCAAAGTATTTCAGGTTTTCTTCTGAGTATGCCTAGTGTGATACTACTTTTGGCACTTTATGTAGTACCAATGATTTGCTTATTTTTGCTAGCTTTTACTGATTATGAAATGGGTAACGTAGTAATTAAATGGATTGGACTTACCAATTTCAATCAAATTTTCAAGGACCCAGTTTTCAAGCGCTCTCTTTGGAACACTCTCATTTACGTAGCTCTAGTCGTACCGATAAGCATCTTGGGTGGACTTCTCATTGCTTTACTGGTTCATGCGCGTACTAAAACCCGTTCCTTTTATGAAGTTATCTACTTTTTGCCTGTTACTTCAACTTTAATTGCAATGGCTACTGTGTGGCAATTTTTACTACATCCCAAATTGGGACCTATTAACTCTATATTGAAACTACTAGGTTTACCAGCTCAAAATTTTTTAGGGGACCCGACTTTGATGATTGCAACACTTGCGGCAATAGGTGTTTGGCAGTTAATTGGTTTCAACATGATTTTGTTCTTAACAGGGCTATCAAGTATCCCTAAAGAAATTTATGAGGCCGCGTCCATTGATGGTGTGACAAATTCAATAGACAAATTTTTAAAAATAACCCATGCCGAGAACTACGAGTTACAAATTTCTTAGCTAACCAGCTTCAATTTAAGTAACGCAAGCGAAACTTGTTAAGCGCCATGGCCCTTAATGTATGTTTCTAAAAACTTGATTTGGCTACCCTGTAATTCAATGACATTTTTAACAATGTCTCCAATCGAAACCACACCAATCACTTGATTGGAATCTATTACAGGCAGGTGCCTAATGTGCTTGTGCACCATGATCGCCATGCACTCTTCAAGTGTGTTTTGAAATCCAACTGTTAAGGGATTAGCAGTCATGATCTCTGATATTGGGGTTACCTTTGGATCTTTGTGAGGCAACAGTACCTTGATAGCACAGTCGCCTTGTGAAACTATGCCCGTTAATTTTTTATCATCGATTACAAGAATTGCTCGAACTCTGTTGTCTCGCATCAATTTAAGTGCGGTTTCAGTAGAGTCATTGGATGAGACTGAAATAATGGTATTGTTTTTTTGATCAATGCACTGTTTAACTGTGGTCATCTTGCAAAGTTATTGTTAAGGGTTTTATTGAGCTAAGGTGCTGTATGGGACAGGCTGTGGTCATCATAGTTTGTCCGCCTCAACTTTGCTACATCTCGTCATACCTACTTCATTCTTACAAACAATTTTTTTAATTTGATGACTTTCGGATTCACTTTTATTAAAGGAATCAGCGCTTTGCGTCGCACATCCGGCTAACGCAAACAGCACTAAATTAATGATAGTTTTTTTCATAATGCATACTTTCTAATCTAAATGAGAGGTTTTAAACTACCTTTTAGGGTTTTCGATGAATACCAATAACCCTTTCTCAACAGCCCTAGAAACTAAAGGATAAGCTTAAATTAATCTAGCATGCTAAAGTAAATTTTTACTTTTAAAGGTGTGAATATGAACTCAGCTAAAGCCATCTACGCCACCTGTCTAACTTTGCTCAGCGCTTGTGCAACTCAAGGCCCAGGCCTTTCTGTCAGTGCGCAACTCTCACCAACCAAAGGCAACACAGCAGCAGGAACAGTGACTTTCACACAAACTGGAGCAAAAGTCTTAGTAGTTGCAGAAGTTCGTGGACTCAAACCAAACGCAGAACATGGATTTCACATACATGAAAAAGGTGACTGCTCAAGTGGCGATGGTATGAGCACAGGGGGTCACTTCAACCCCACTACTCAGCCACATGGTGCCCATGGAACTGGCAGTCACCACTCAGGTGATTTGCCCTCTTTGGTAGCAGATGCCAACGGTGTTGCAAAGTTGAAATTTGAGTCCTCAACGATTTCCATTGATTCTGGTGTAACAAATATTATTGGTCGTGGGTTAATCGTCCATAGAGATCCGGACGATTACAAAACGCAACCTACTGGTAATGCTGGACCTAGGCTAGCTTGCGCGGTAATCAATAAAATTTAACAGGTAGAAAGAAAATTTAGGATTAGTTTTAACATTCTGATTACCCAATAGTTTTATGTCTAAACGGAATTAACTTTTATTGGTCATTCCAAGGCGTTCAATAGNNGGTACATACTGAAGACACTATTTACAGTCTGTACCGATCACATGGTTTACAACTTGAGGCTTAAAATAATTAAAAAGGTATTCAATCAGGCGTGATGCTCCCCTCGCGAATTATTTTGGCCCACTGTTGCGATTGAACTTGCAACCAGTTGGAGAATTGCTCCGGTGTGTTGTCGTGGGGCTCTAGCGAGGATTGACGCATTTTTTCGATCACTTCTGGGTGGCGTAAAACTGCAGCAATTTCACGGTTGAGGCGCTGAACTCTATCTTTGGGGGTTGCAGCTGGCGCAAAAACACCTTGCGAAATGTAAGAAGAGAAACCAGAAAAACCAGCCTCCGCTACGGTTGCCGTATCAGGCAAGCTAGCTAGGCGGTTTTGCGATGTTACCGCTAGGGGTTTTAGTCGGCCCGACTTGATGAGACCACTTACTGTCGCATAGCCTGTGAACATCACATCAATATGACCACTCACTAAGTCATTGATAGCAGGACCACTTCCTTTGTAGGGTACATGCGTCATGCGAATACCAGTTGCTGTTTTGAACAATTCGGCTGTTAAGTGAGGACTTGCGCCATTTCCTGATGAGCCATAACTCAGCTTGCCAGGTTGTGATTTTTCCAATGCCAGCAACTCGACCATGTTATTAGCGGGTAATTTTGGATTGGCGACCAACACGTTGCCAAAAATTGCCAAGTTAATCACTGGAGCTAAGTCCTTGGTCGCATAAGACAACTTGGGATACAGCGCAGGACTAATGGAATAAGCCCCAGAATCGGACAACAACAAGGTCTGTCCATCAGGAGCCGACTTGGCTACAAAATCAGCCCCGACGGTACCCCCAGCACCTGGTCGATTGTCAATTACTACGGTTTCTTTCAGAGCTTCGCCAAGTTTAGGCGCAATCAAACGGGCCAAAAAATCTGAGCCACCACCCGGCCCAAAGGGCACCACAATTTTTAGCACGCGATCACTGTTAGTTTGCGCACCCGCCAAGCATGAAAAAAACCATAAAGAGAAAAACACACAGTAACGCATAACCTTCTCCCACATTCATGCTACGAGCATAATCCATTTCAGAAAGTCGTTGAAGTTAATGGGTGAAAGTTGCTTTGATAAAAGAGCTGAATTTGACGAAGGCACACGAAATACATACTGAACCAACCATCAAACCAAAACAGAAAGCTCAATCAAATTAAAGTCTGGGTCACGCACATACACCGAGCGGATCTTTGATGTTGCGCCCGTGCGCACCACAGGCCCCTCTTCAATAGGCCAATGGCATGCCTGCAAATGCGCCACTACTTCGTCTAACGAGGTTTGCACAATCAAACAAAGATCGAGCGCACCTGGCACAGGCAAATGTGCTTTGGGTTCAAATTCATGGCCTTGCACATGCAGATTGATTTTTTGGTTGCCGAACTTAAATGCACGCCTTTCCACGGGGGGCGTTCCGCCCACGAAGGTTTCAAGTTGCATGCCCAACACTCGGGTATAGAAATCTACACACGCTGATTCACGGGCGGTGGTAAGCACCAAGTGGTCTAAGTGATCGATCATGTCGCCAACTTTAAAAGCAAAGATTAATCAGCCGATACACCTGCTTTGCGGATGATGGGGCCCCATTTGTTGATTTCTAACTTGAGGTGCTCTCTTAATCCATCAGCTGTCATTTTGTTAGCTGCAGGAATGTCGGAACTCAAATCTACCAAGCGCTGTTTGATGGTTGGATCCGCCATAGCAAAACGCAAAGCAGTATTGATTTTTTTCAAGACAGGTGCAGGCGTGCCTTTGGGGGCATACATGCCATGCCATACCTTGACGTCAAATCCTTTGAGGCCTTGTTCGTCTAAGGTTGGCACATTGGGTAAGGCTTCTAAACGCTTTGGGGTGGTGACACCAAAAACTTTGACGCGGTTGTCTTTGATCAAAGGCACGGTTTGCGTGGTTTGGTCACACAAGATGTCGACTTGACCACCTAGCAAATCGTTCATGGCAGGTCCTGTGCCTTTATAAGGAATGGTGTTTATGTTCACGCCAATGGCACTCTTGAACATTAAACCGCACAGGTTGGAGACTGCACCTAAACCAGCGTCAGCCAAAGAAACTTTCTGCTCGTTGGCTTTGATGTAAGCAATTAACTCTTGCAAATTGTTCGCAGGAATATCTTTGCGAGCCAGTAAGGTCATGGGAACGTCTAACACTTGTCCGATGTATTCAAAATCGGTGAGCGGATCAAAATTAAGTTTGTTGTACAAAGAAGGCGCTGTTGACATACCCATGTGATGTAGCAAGATGGTGTAACCGTTGGGGGTTGCCTTGGCTACTTTATTGGCACCAATCGTGCCGCCAGCACCTATGACGTTTTCAACGACGACCGATTGCCCAAGTGACTTACCCATGGGGATCGAAATCATGCGCGCAACTACATCAGTAGGCCCACCGACTGCAAATGGAATGACCAAGGTGATGGGTTTGTCTGGGTATTTGTTCGCTTGCGCATGCGCTACCCCCATGTGCGCCAAAACCGTCAACACCAAAATTTGTAAAAATTGTCTCATGGTTGTCTCCTGTTGAAGTTTGCTGAAGTCTTTTCTGTGTCAATACTCAATACGAACGTGGCAAACCAAGCAAGTGCTCGGCTACGTATGAAAAAATCATATTAGTAGAAATAGGAGCCACTTGGTAGAGGCGCGTTTCGCGAAATTTACGCTCAATATCGTACTCACACGCAAAACCAAAACCGCCATGCGTTTGCATGCACACGTTGGCAGCCTCCCATGAAGCCTTGGCTGCTAGGTACTTTGCCATATTGGCTTCAGCACCAGCGTTTTGCAGGGCATCAATTTTTTCGCATGCTTTCCATCGCATCAGATTGGCAGCTTCTAGTTCGATAAAGGCATCTGCAATCGGAAACTGCACGCCTTGGTTCTGGCCTATGGGTCGGCCAAAGACCACGCGTTCATTGGCGTATTGGCGAGCACGTTCAATGAACCAATAACCATCACCAATGCACTCGGCTGCTATGAGCACGCGCTCGGCATTCAAACCATCGAGCAAGGTTTTGAAGCCCTTGCCCTCCTCGCCCAGCAAGGCGTCATCTGGAATTTCAAGATTGTCAAAGAAGAGTTCGTTGGTTTCATGGTTGACCATGTTTGGGATCGGGCGCACAGTGAGTCCGTTACCAATGGCGTGTTTCAAATCAATCAAGAAACAAGACAAGCCTTCGGAGCGTTTTTTGACCTGATCGGCCGGTG
>DDYJ01000182.1:0-1663 GCA_002347905.1 Comamonadaceae bacterium UBA2237
TGGTAGGTGCAATGGCGGCTGACTTTGATGCCAAGTGCGGCGATTTTGCCCAGACCTGTGAAGTTAGGGGTTCTGCTTTGCGATGGCTTTGCTTGTGGCCCTTCGCTGGATGACTCTTCTAGCGAGACAGAAGCCTCGAGCTTTTTGGGCCGTTGCTCCAAAACGGCATGACTTCGCGGATCGTCTAGTCGAACGTAAATACCCGGCGCACCCGCCACACGGTGCCCCGTGATGCCAAATGCTAGCAAAGTACGGATGACAGCCTCCTCTAATCGGTAAACATACTCTTTCACGAAGTAACCGCAACGCTTGAGGTCTAACATCGGATAGGCCACCACTTGCCCAGGACCGTGGTATGTCACCTGACCGCCACGGTTAGTCGCGACAACCTCAATGTCTCCTGTCGCCAGCAAATGCTCGGCGCGGCTCGCAAGCCCTAAAGTGAAAACGGGTGGGTGCTCGCATATCCAAATCGCATCTGGTGTTTCTGGGGTGCGCCTGGCGGAGAAATTTTGCATTTCCGCGTAAGTCGCCTGGTAGGGCACCTGCCCCAGAATCTCGATCACAGAACCACTTTCACCATGGGGTGGGTCGACAAGGTTTGGTAGAGCGNNTCGCGCAATTCGATGGTGCTGGCGTCAAAAGCCGGGTCAAACTGCTCGGCCACATAGGTCACTGCATGTACGAAGCCATCTACCCGCAGCCCCATCACTTTGATGGGAAATTGGCAGGGGTATTCGATGAGGGATTCTTGTACGGGCGCGTTCATGAGAAGGTAATTATCCCCTTGACGCTACTTTTTAGAGGGTATATGGGTTTTCACGTACAATGATAGGCTTTGCAGGATCTAGCGAGCAGCTATGCGCGTAAACCCCATGTTGTCTTTGTGGCGGGTTGTGGGTGCACAAGCACTGGTCGGAGTTTTGGTAGCGCTGGTTGCAGGGTATTTGTTTGGGCAAATGTCCATTGGATATTCGGCCTTATATGGCGCTTTGGCAGTGTGTCTGCCATCCGCGGTTTTTGCCAGAGGTCTGACAAGTCGGGTCAGCTCGGCAAATCCAGGTTCTGCAGTGATGGGATTTTTCGTGTGGGAAATGGCCAAAGTAGGCCTCACCGTGGCAATGTTGTTTGCTGCGCCCCGCGTAGTGACAGATTTAAGTTGGCCCGCCATGCTAGTGGGTCTGGTAGTGACGATGAAGGTGTATTGGTTGGCACTGGGCATGCGCCGGGTGTTTTACCGGTAAGCCAAATTTAAAAAGAGTGAAAGCATGTCTGTAGAGTCTGTAACACAAGGCCCCACCGCAGGTGAATACATCGGTCACCACCTGACCCATTTGCAAAACAAGCCAATGTCGGGTGTCATTGATTTCTCTGTCTACAACCTCGACTCTATTTTTTGGTCTGTTTTCCTTGGCGCTTTGGCCTGTTTCTTTTTGTGGCGTGCTGCTAAAGGCGCTACAGCCCACGCACCTGGCCGTTTTCAAGCTGCCGTTGAAATTCTTGTCGAAATGGTCGACAACCAAGCCAAAGGCATCGTCCACAACGCTAACAGCCGCAAGTTGGTGGCCCCTTTGGCATTAGCCGTTTTCATCTGGATTTTTCTGCTCAACGCCATGGACTTGTTCCCTGTCGACTTGTTCCCCATGATCTGGGAATCGATTTA
>DDYJ01000182.1:1701-2535 GCA_002347905.1 Comamonadaceae bacterium UBA2237
GTGTGCATCTTCTACAACATCAAAATCAAAGGCATTGGCGGTTGGGTGCATGAGTTGTTCTGCGCGCCTTTTGGCGCCCACCCCCTCTTGTGGCCCGTGAATTTCCTCATGCAAATGATCGAATTCGCCGCCAAAACCGTGTCTCACGGCATGCGACTTTTCGGCAATATGTATGCGGGCGAGCTCGTGTTCATGCTGATTGCCTTGATGGGCAGTTATGCCGCTATGTCTTTGCCCGGTGTGTTGTTGCCCGTTGGTCACATCATTGCCGGTTCTATTTGGGCCATCTTCCACATCATGATCATCACCTTGCAGGCGTTCATTTTCATGATGTTGACCTTGGTCTACATCGGTCAAGCGCACGACGCGCATTGAGTTTTCTTTTTAACCTTTCTCAAACATCCATTCTTAGGAGTCACAAATGGAACACGTTCTCGGTTATGTCGCACTTGCCGCCGGCCTCATCATTGGCTTGGGCGCTATTGGTGCTTGTATCGGTATCGGCATCATGGGTAGCAAATACCTCGAAGCTGCTGCCCGTCAACCAGAGTTGATGAACGAACTGCAAACCAAGATGTTCTTGTTGGCTGGTTTGATCGACGCCGCTTTCTTGATTGGCGTAGGTATCGCCATGATGTTTGCGTTCGCAAACCCCTTCGTTCTGAAGTAATCCCGCAACGTCCATAAGAAAGGTGTTGCCGTGAGCATCAATGCAACCCTGTTCGTCCAGATGATCGTTTTCGCGATTCTGGTGTGGTTCACGATGAAATTCGTGTGGCCCCCGATCGCAAACGCCCTTGACGAGCGCGCCGAAAAAATCGCCCATGGTCTGGC
>DDYJ01000182.1:2617-2748 GCA_002347905.1 Comamonadaceae bacterium UBA2237
GCCACCGAAGAAGCCAACAAAATTGTGGCTGCTGCTCGTGTCGAGGCTGAACAAGAAACGGTAAAAGCCCGCGAACATTTGCGCGAGCAAGTCGCTGCCTTGGCTGTCAAAGGCGCAGAACAAATTCTGCG
>DDYJ01000182.1:2789-3662 GCA_002347905.1 Comamonadaceae bacterium UBA2237
ATGGCCGAACTCGCCACCATCGCCAGACCTTACGCGGAAGCGCTGTTCCAAGCGACTAAGAACGACTTGCAAGCGACCGCTGCTTGGCTCGACGAGCTGGCTGCGATTGCTAGCAACGCCCAGTTGTTGCAGTTTGCTTCCAATCCCAAGGCCACTACTGAGCAAATCATGGGTGTGGTCAAAGGTGTAGCCAAGTCCCAACTATCCGCTGCTGCAGATAACTTTCTGCGCACTGTGGTTGACAACGGCCGCTTGAGCGCATTGCCAGAAATGGCGGCGCAATACCGTGAGCATGTCAATGCGCAAAGCGGCTCCTCAGATGCTGTGGTGTACAGCGCTTTTGAGATTGCGCCTGCGGCTTTGGCCGATGTGACGGCGTTGTTGCAAAAGCGTTTTGGACGCACCTTGCACGTCAAAGTCGAAATCGAACCAGAACTCATTGGTGGAATTCGCGTAGTGGTGGGCGACGAGGTGTTAGACACCTCTGTCAAAGCCCGTTTAGATCAAATGAAAGTCGCGTTAATTGCCTGAGCCGCCGGCTCACCAGCAGTTAGCACATACAAGAAAGAAGGAAAGAGTCATGCAACTCAATCCAGCAGAAATCTCTGAACTGATCAAGAGCCGTATCGAAGGTTTGGCCAATGACGCCAACATTCGTAACCAAGGTACCGTGATTTCGGTGACCGACGGTATCGTCCGCATCCACGGCTTGTCCGACGTGATGCAAGGTGAAATGTTGGAGTTCCCCAGCAACACCTTTGGCCTCGCTTTGAACCTCGAGCGTGACTCGGTGGGTGCGGTGATTTTGGGTGAATATGAACACATCTCTGAAGGCGATGTGGTCAAGTGCACCGGTCGCATTTTGGAAGTGCC
>DDYJ01000128.1 GCA_002347905.1 Comamonadaceae bacterium UBA2237
TGAAGATCAACAAGCCGTTTGAGATTCATTTGGAATATGTGCAACGCATGATGGGCTGGTTGCTGTTTGCGGATCTCGATAAGGTAGGTAGTTTGCATGCGATGCAACTCGGGCTCGGTGCTGCGTCTTTGACCAAGTTCTGTCACAAGCATTTGCGCATGCAAACGACGGCGATTGAATTGAACCCACAAGTCATTGCCGCATGCAGGTTATGGTTCAAATTGCCCGAAGACACAGCTAAATTGAATGTTGTGTTGGGTGACGCTGCTGAAGTAGCCGGACACGACCACTGGCGCGGAAAGATAGATGCTTTGCAAGTGGACCTTTATGACCAAGATGCAGCTTGTCCAGTTTTAGACAGTGAGGCGTTCTATGCCGATTGCAGACGATTGCTGACCGACAACGGATGCATGACAGTGAATTTATTTGGGCGCAGTTCAAGCTTTGAGAGCAGCGTTCAAAAAATTGCAAATGCATTCGGTAAAGATGCTTTGTGGGCCTTTAGGCCCACCAAAGAGGGCAACACGATTTTGATGGCGTTACGTACTGCACGGACACCGGATCGTGATGCATTGTTATCACATGCACAAGTGATCCAAACACGATGGCCTTTGCCTGCAAGTAAGTGGTTGAAAGTTTTAGCACCTGTCGCGTTGTCGTGAATCGTCAATAAATCTTTACAGAGCAAGGGTTAACCCGCAATACTTGGACGACATGGGTAGGTGAAACCCACATCTACATTAGAGGTGTGTAAGGCCACAATCTGCGCCACTTAGGTATTTTGTTTAAGGAGATGAAATGATCAAAAGTCAAAAAGACTTTTTCTCTGGACTGATGTTTGCCATCATCGGTGGCGGATTTGCATGGGGTGCCACCAGCTATTCAATTGGAACGGGTGCGCGCATGGGGCCAGGTTACTTCCCTTTGTTGCTGGGCATCTTGCTGGCTATCTTGGGAGTCTTCACTATCTTCTACTCATTGGTTGAGCATACGGAAGATGGCGACAAGGTTGGCAAATTTGTATGGCGTCCCATCGTCTATGTCTTGGGAGCCAACGTTGCCTTCGGAATTTTGTTAGCAGGATTACCTAGTTTAGGTGTTCCAGCGATGGGATTGATTGTGGCCATTTTTGCGTTGGTGATTATTGCCAGCAAAGCAGGCGATAGATTCGACCTCAAGGAAGTCTTGATACTTGCAACCATTTTGTCGGTTGGCAGTTATTTAGCTTTCATCGTGCTGCTGAAATTGCAGATGCCTGTGTGGCCAACTTTCATTACCGGTTAAGCAGGAGAACTCAAGCATGGACTTACTAAGTAATTTAGCCCTGGGGTTTGGCGTGGCGTTTACGCCCATTAACCTCATGTATTGTTTGATTGGCTGTATCTTGGGCACGCTAATCGGTGTGTTGCCAGGTATTGGACCTGTGGCCACTATCGCTATGTTGTTACCTGCAACCTATGCGCTGCCGCCTGTATCGGCCTTGATCATGTTGGCTGGTATCTACTACGGCGCGCAATATGGTGGCTCGACCACTGCGATTTTGGTTAACTTGCCGGGTGAATCTTCTTCTGTGGTGACGACTATTGATGGTTACCAAATGGCACGTAAAGGCCGCGCAGGCCCTGCATTGGCTGCTGCTGGTTTGGGATCATTTTTTGCTGGATCTGTCGGCACGTTGATCTTGGCCGCGTTCGCGCCTCCTTTGACAGAACTTGCGTTCAAGTTTGGCCCAGCCGAATATTTCTCTCTGATGATATTGGGCTTGGTCGGCGCCGTGGTGTTGGCCTCTGGCTCTTTGCTCAAAGCAATTGCGATGATCATCTTGGGCTTGTTGTTGGGTCTCATCGGTACCGACGTGAACTCTGGCGTTGCGCGTTTCAGTTTTGATATTCCAGAACTCACAGACGGTGTGGGCTTCGTGGTGGTGGCGATGGGCGTGTTTGGCTACGGCGAAATCATCTCGAATCTCTCGCAACCTGAGGATGAACGCGAAGTGTTCACTGCCAAAGTGGAAGGATTGTTCCCCACTAAGGAAGACTTCAAAAACATGTTGCCTGCAGTGATTCGCGGAACCGCTTTGGGCTCATTGCTCGGCGTGTTGCCTGGTGGTGGTGCTTTGTTGGCTGCGTTTGCGGCTTACACTATCGAGAAGAAAACCAAGTTGAGTCCTGGTGAAGTGCCTTTCGGTCAAGGCAATATCCGCGGTGTTGCAGCGCCTGAGTCAGCGAACAATGCGGGCGCACAAACTTCTTTCATTCCATTGCTCACCTTAGGTATTCCACCTAACGCCGTGATGGCTTTGATGGTGGGTGCGATGACGATCCACAACATCCAGCCTGGCCCACAGGTGATGACGAGCAACCCAGAATTGTTCTGGGGTTTGATCGCTTCTATGTGGTTAGGTAATTTGATGCTGGTTATCTTGAACTTGCCATTGATTGGTATGTGGATCAAGCTCTTGTCCGTGCCTTACCGCTTCTTGTTCCCTGCCATCGTGCTGTTTTGTGCGATTGGTGTTTACTCGACCAATAACAACACATTCGATATCTGGATGGTTGCCGCCTTCGGTTTTGTGGGTTATGTCTTCGTCAAGCTGGGCGTCGAGCCTGCTCCTCTCCTGCTCGGGTTCATCTTGGGCCCGATGATGGAAGAAAATCTGCGTCGTGCACTCTTGCTTTCGCGCGGTGACTGGACTGTTTTTGCTACACGTCCTTTGTCTGCTGGTTTGTTGGGTGCTGCGCTGGCCTTGTTGGTCATAGTATTGCTACCATCGATCCGAAATAAACGCGAAGAGGCGTTTGTCGAAGAGTAAGCTCCGTTTCATTGAAACATTACGGCACCTTCGGGTGCCGTTTCTTTTGTGGAAAAAAATCATGCAGTTTGATTACAACAACCCCTACACCTCCACCCGTTTGCCGGTCTTTGCCCGTAACGTGGTCTCTACCTCTCATCCATTGGGCTCGCAAGCTGGATTGCGTATGCTGTGGCAAGGCGGTAATGCTGTCGACGCAGCCATTGCAGCGGCCGCCATGATGACCGTGGTGGAGCCTGTGAGCAATGGTTTGGGTTCAGATGCTTTTGGTTTGATTTGGGACGGTAAAGCACTGCATGGTTTGAATGCCTCAGGCAGTGCGCCGCAAGCATGGACGCCTGAATATTTTCAAAACAAATATGGCAAAGACACCTTGGCACCGCCCAAGCGCGGCATGGACTCCATCACAGTGCCAGGTGCAGTGGCTTCTTGGGTAGCGATGCACGAACGCTTTGGCAAATTGCCTTTCGAAGATTTGTTACAACCCGCTATTGAAATTGCTGAGCGTGGTTATTTGTTACCTGTTGTCGTGCAACAAAAATGGGCGGCAGCAACGCCCGAGTTGCAAGGCATGCCAGGCTTTAAAGAAGGCTTTTTGCCTTGGGGACGTGCACCGCATGTTGGGGAGCTCTTTAAGTTCACATCGGCTGCCAAAGGATTACGGGCAATTGCTAAAAGCAAAGGCCAAGCGTTTTACGGTGGTGAGATCGCGCATGCGATTGAAAGTTTTTCAGAAGCACATGGTGGTAGCCTGACCGCCAAAGATTTCGAGAATTACAAAGCCGAGTGGGTCAAGCCTATTGCCCAAAATTACCGCGGCTATACCTTGCATGAAATTCCGCCTAATGGCCAAGGCGTTGCTGCATTGATTGCATTGGGTATATTAGAAAATTTCGATTTGGCCGCATTGAAAGTTGACGGCGTCGATTCTCAGCATTTGCAAATCGAAGCGATGAAGTTGGCCTTTGCCGATGTCTATCGTTACGTGGCAGAAGAATCTTCCATGGAAGTGACATCTGCGCAAATGCTCGACCCTGCATACCTGAAGAGCCGCGCCCAACTGATCAATATGAAAAAGGCGCAAGACTTTGGCGCGGGCAACCCTGTCAAAGGCGGCACGATTTATTTGAGCGCTGCAGATGAAAACGGCATGATGGTCAGCTTTATTCAAAGCAATTACATGGGCTTTGGTTCCGGTTGTGTCGAGCCCACTTTTGGCGTGAGCTTGCAAAACCGTGGCCATGCATTCAATGTGAGTGCCCATGGACACAACCCTGCGAATTTGGTAGCACCAGGCAAGCGGCCATTCCACACCATCATTCCAGCCTTCCTCACCAAAGATGGACAACCGGTGATGAGTTATGGCGTGATGGGTGCCAATATGCAACCGCAAGGCCATATGCAAACCTTGGTGCGTATGTTGGACTACGGACAAAACCCACAGGCTGCATGTGATGCGCCGCGTTGGCGCTACAACGAAGGTTTAGAAATCAACGTTGAGTCGGCGCTGGACAGCAATACAGTCGCTGGTTTGCATGCACTAGGCCATCGCATGGAAGTGATCAACGACAGCTACCAAGACTTTGGTTCAGGCCAATTCATTTGGCGTGCGGGCGATCCAAAAGTCGAAGGTTATATCGTTGCAAGTGATTCGCGCCGTGATGGATTGGCTGCAGGGTTTTAAGCGCCAACCAAGACTGCTGCAATAAGCCGTGATGGGTTGATATGAAAAACCACTTACCCGCTTTTGCAGTAGCTAAAACATTCTTACTGCTTGGCCTAATGGCGGGGTGTGCAAATTGGCAACCCCATGCTACTGCGCATAAGCCTGCAATTCCTGCAAACACTGCCATTGCATCCGCATCACCCTTGCAACCAGAAATTGCGACGGCAATGTCTCGAAACTCTGATGTGCGCACGCAGCTCAGCGCGGTTGCAAGCGCTCATCCTTTAGCGTCCCAAGCGGGTCTAGAAATATTGCAAGCCGGAGGGTCTGCGGTTGATGCAGCGATTGCTGTGCAAATGGTTTTGGGTTTGGTTGAGCCACAGTCCAGCGGTATTGGTGGCGGTGCTTTTTTGTTGCACGCAAGCGGTGTGGGGGCAACACGTCGGATACAGGCATACGATGGCCGTGAGACAGCGCCTGCGCTTGCAGACGAATCTTTATTTTTAAATGCGCAAGGAAAGCCACTTCCTTTTTTTGAGGCCGTGGTCGGCGGGCGTTCCGTGGGAACACCAGGCGTTTTGAAGATGCTGGCGATGGCGCATCAGCAACATGGCAAATTACCTTGGGCTAGATTGTTTGCGCCTGCTATCCATCTTGCAAGGAATGGTTTTCCTATCAGTCCACGTTTGCATGCGTCATTGCTGGCCGATGCGCATCTCTCACAAGATCCTGTTGCGCGCGCATATTTTTACCATGCAAATGGTGCGCCACTTCCTATTGGTTATGCATTGCGTAATCCAGAGTTGGCTGAGGTATTGCAACGCGTGGCAAAAGAAGGCGTGAATGCTTTTTACACGGGTGAAGTAGCGCAAGCAATAGTGGATAAAGTGCAGCAACATCCAAAGAATCCAGGCCATTTGAGCGTCCAAGACTTAGCCCAATACCAAGCAAAAGTTCGGGAAACCTTGTGCTTTGACCATCTGGTTCGCGCAAAGGTGTTTGAGATTTGCGGCTTTCCGCCGCCAAGTTCTGGCGGGATTGCGATTGGGCAAATATTGGGACTTCTGCAATATGTGCCCGCATCATTCAGAGCACCTGTGCAAGGCGAGTTGGATGCCAATTGGTTACACGACTATGCCCAAGCCTCGCGCCTAGCTTTTGCAGACCGTGCGCAATATGTGGCTGACCC
>DDYJ01000053.1:0-1954 GCA_002347905.1 Comamonadaceae bacterium UBA2237
TTGGTGACGCTCGAAGGTACTCGCCCCATGCTGGTTGAAATTCAGGCGTTGGTTGATAGTGGCGGGCCATCGCCAAGGCGTTTAAGCGTTGGCTTAGACCGCGATCGCTTGGCTATGTTGTTGGCGGTTTTGCATCGCCATGCGGGCGTGGCTTGTATGGACCAAGACGTTTTTGTAAACGCAGTCGGCGGCGTGCGCATTAGCGAGCCTGCCGCAGATTTGGCCGTCATGCTTTCCATCCAAAGCAGTCTGCGAGGCAAACCGCTACCCGCTGGGTTTATTGCTTTTGGCGAAGTCGGCTTGGCCGGTGAAGTTCGTCCAGCGCCAAGGGGGCAAGAGCGGTTAAAAGAAGCGGCAAAGCTGGGCTTTAGTGTGGCGGTGATTCCTAAGGCAAATGCGCCTAAAAAGCCAATTGAAGGGTTAACGGTTCACGCTGTTGAGCGAGCAGATGAGGCTATTTCGCTAGTGCGCTCACTAAGCTGAATTCTCTATTCTCTAGATAGTTGTTGTGTGAAGCGAAGGCGATATGCCAGTAGCCCATATGGCGACATCAAGAGCGAAGCGAGGAGCCGTATGGGCTACTGGCGTAGCGCCTTCGCCGCAGGGAAGTTCAATCTTGAGCCTGAGACAATACGTGTATGAACTTCCAAAGATATTTAGTACCTCTAGCCGCCGTAGTTCTGACCGCTTGGGCTTGGCAATCATGGGGCTGGCTGGGCGTGGCAATGGTGGTCACGGGAGGCGTGATGTGGACCTTGCTCCATTTCACTAGGCTAGTCCAAACCATGAAACGCGCCAGCGAGCGTCCTATTGGCTTTGTCGATAGCGCCGTGATGTTGAATGCCAAACTCAGAACCGGCATGAATCTGATGCATGTGATTGCGATGACCCGCGCACTGGGGCAGCCCGAAAGCGAAAAAGACGCGCAACCCGAGATTTTCAGTTGGCGCGATGGTAGTCAGTCGGTGGTGCGCACAGTGTTTGTGGCGGGTAAGTTGCAGAGTTGGACTTTGGATAGGCCTTTTCAAGCGACCGACATTACGCCTGGCGAGGCAGCAAATGGCTGATCGCTAAAATCACACCTAACACTAAATTGGCTTTAGCCTAAATTTCCCAAAGGAATTCCCATGAGCGTCGTTATCCCTTCCATGTCAGACCGTGACGGCAAAATCTGGATGGACGGCAAAATGGTCGAGTGGCGCGACGCCAAGATCCACGTTCTGACCCACACCTTGCATTACGGCTGTGGTGCTTTTGAAGGCGTGCGCGCTTACAACACCGTCAATGGCACGGCGGTGTTTCGTTTGCAAGAGCACACCGAGCGCTTGTTCAACAGCGCAAAGATTTTGCGTATGAACATCCCTTTCAGCCAACAAGAGGCAATGGACGTACAACGCGAGGTGGTGCGTGCCAATAAACTGGAGAGTTGCTATATCCGCCCATTGGTGTGGATCGGCGACAAGAAACTCGGCGTCAGCCCCAAGGGCAACACCATCCATTTGATGGTGGCTGCTTGGGCCTGGGGTGCTTATTTGGGCGAAGAGGGTTTGAACAAGGGAATTCGCGTCAAAACATCTAGCTACACACGCCACCACGTGAACATAACGATGACACAAGCCAAGGCAGTGAGCAACTACACCAATTCGATTCTGGCCAATATGGAAGTGACCGACGAAGGTTATGACGAGGCTTTGTTGCTAGACAGTTCGGGCTTTGTGTCTGAGGGTGCTGGCGAAAACATCTTTGTGGTCAAAAACGGCGTGATTTATACGCCCGACCTCTCCGCTGGCGCTTTGAGCGGAATTACCCGCAACACCGTCTTTCACATTGCGCAAGACCTCGGCATTGAAGTCGTGCAAAAGCGCATCACGCGAGATGAGGTGTATATCTCCGACGAAGCTTTCTTCACAGGTACTGCCGCTGAAGTCACGCCGATTCGCGAACTCGACCGTAT
>DDYJ01000053.1:2082-5516 GCA_002347905.1 Comamonadaceae bacterium UBA2237
GCAGACATGGCTTTGTGGAACAGCCATCCGAAAGTCTATTTAGACGTGGCCAAGTCTGGCGAAGCCAAGTGCCCTTATTGCGGCACCATTTTCAAACTCGCAGCCGGCGAACACGTTGGCAACCACCACTAAACAAGCCTTAGTCATTGCCCCCCAATGGATAGGGGACGCGGTGATGACAGAACCTCTTTTGCGCCGCCTCGCTGCGCGCGGTGAACGTTTAACCGTCGCGGCAATGGCGTCTATTGCGCCGGTCTATCGTGCAATGCCCAGTGTGTTCGAGGTCTTGGAGTTGCCTTTTCAGCATGGCGGGTTGCAATTCTTAGAGCGCTGGAAACTTGCCCGCTCTTTGCGTGGGCGGTTTGAGAAAGCCTATGTGTGTCCCAACTCATTCAAGAGCGCGCTCATACCATGGATGGCGCGTATTCCTCAGAGGATTGGTTACACCGGTGAAGCGCGTTACGGCGTATTGACCGACCGACTCGACAACCCCTCTTCAGAAGCGCGCCCCCCCATGGTGGAGTGGTATGCCGCGCTGAGTTTGGTGGGGCAAAACAACCAACCCATGAAACTCACAGGTGACCTCAGACCAGTGTTGCAAGTACCCGCGCAAGCCATGGACCAAGGCCTAGAACGTTTGGCCAAGCGCCCTGACCTACCGACCTTGGCGCGCAATAGCTATGTGGTCTTTGCGCCCGGTGCGGAATACGGCCCAGCCAAGCGTTGGCCCGCCAGACACTTTGCGGAATTGGCCAGCATGATCGATCGGCCTGTGTTGTTGTTAGGTGGTCCGCAAGACCAAGCCTTTTGCGCTGAAATCGCGGCGACTGCCAATGCCAAACAAGGCGGTCACTGCCATAACTTGGCTGGACAAACGGATTTGATGCAAGCCTTTGCGTTGATCAGCTGTGCATTTCGTGTGGTCAGCAATGACTCAGGATTGATGCACGTAGCCGCCGCGATGGGTGTGCCTCAAGTGGCGGTGTTCGGTTCGTCTAGCCCCGACCACACACCGCCATTGAATGACAAAGCGCGGGTGGTGTGGTTGCGTGTCGATCCCAAATACCAGCCCCCGTTGGCATGCGCACCTTGTTATGAACGTACTTGTCCGTTGGGCCATACGCGCTGCTTAGAAGACGTGCAAGCCGAGCGCGTTTACGCTTTGCTCTGATGCGCCGCTAACCAAACCAGTAATAAAACTGGCACACCAAGCAATGCGGTGCTGTTAAAAAATGCGGCGTAACCATAGGCGTCTACATACAGGCCAGAGAAACCCGCCAACCATTTGGGTGCGAGCAACATCATCGAACTAAATAAGGCGTATTGCGTAGCCGAGTAATTCACATTCGTCAGTCCTGATAGATACGCAATGAATGCTGCAGACGCGATGCCGCTGGCTAAGTTGTCAGCAGAAACCACCCAAATCAAGGCAGTCAAATCATGACCCACGCCTGCGAGCCAAGCAAATAACAAATTGGTCGCCGCACTCAACACGGCACCCAGCATCAAAATGCGCATCACGCCCAAACGCATGGACAAAACACCGCCAATGAATGCGCCGACCAAAGTCATGATGACGCCAAACACTTTGCTGACGGCTGCCACTTCGTCTTTGGTGTAGCCCATGTCCACATAAAACGGATTGGCCATGATGCCCATCACCACATCGCTGATGCGGTAGATAGCGATCAACAACAAGATAATCACCGCTTGCCATTGGTAGCGGCGAATGAAGTCTGCAAATGGCGCAACCAATGCAGACTGCAACCATTCTTTTGGGTTTCGCGCTGGGGGCAATTCAATAGCCGCAGGCTCTGAAGAAAATAATACAGTGAGCAATCCAACACCCATGGAGGCGGCCATCACCCAGTAAGCGGTTTGCCATGCGAGATGTTGATAAACATTTGCGATTGAATCTGGAGGTGCAATAGGTGCTATCGGCGCAATAGGTGCAATAGAAGCACGCGCCGCCACCCACAGCACACCCGCACCCGCCCAAATCATCGCTAAGCGATAACCCGTTTGGTAAGTCGCTGCCAATGCGGCTTGGTGTTGCGTATCAGCAGACTCAATGCGAAATGCATCCAAGGCAATGTCTTGTGTGGCCGAACCAAACGCCACCAACAATGCGCACCATACGACAGGTTCTAAATTGCGTTGTGGGTCACACCACCCCATGCCTATCAGGCCGGCGATGACCAAGCATTGCGCAAACATTAGCCAACTGCGTCTGCGTCCCAGCAACTTGGTTATCAAAGGCAGCGAGAGCCGGTCGACCAAAGGCGCCCATACCCATTTAAAGCCGTAGACCAATCCCACCCAGCTCAGAAAACCAATCGTGCTGCGGTCAATTCCCGCTTCACGTAAGCGAAAACTCAAGGTACCCAATACCAGCAACAATGGCAAACCTGCAGAAAACCCCAAAAACAGCATGCGCCAAGAAGTAGGTTCTAAATAGACACGCCATGCATCGCGCCAACTGGTTTGTGTGGGGGTTGCAGAGGTTGGACTTGTTGTATCGTTCATGGCCCCTATTTTGAGGGTAATGGGTAGAGGAATTTTTATGCTTTTGAAACGCGTATTACTTTATGTTGTTTTGATGTCTGCCAGCGCGCTGGCTGGAGCGCCTGTGCTAGCGCGCGAAGGCGTCGAGGTGGGCAAAGAATCTGCATTCGCCAACCTGGTGCCTGCTGCCGAAGTCGAGCAATCTGCGCGTCAGCAGTATGCGCAAATGCTGAAAGAGGCGGCCAGTAAAAACGCTTTAGGCCCTGACGACCATCCGCAGGTGCAACGCCTTCGCCGCATTGCAAAAGAACTCATACCGTTCGCTTTGCAATGGAACCCGCGCGCCAAAGACTGGGCTTGGGAAGTGAACTTGATTGGTTCTAACCAAATCAATGCGTTTTGTATGCCTGGCGGCAAGATCGCTTTTTATACCGGCATCTTGAACCAACTCAAGCTCACCGATGACGAAGTGGCGATGGTAATGGGACATGAAATCGCCCACGCACTGCGCGAGCATGCGCGTGAGCGCATGGGCAAATCAGTTGCTACAGATGGCCTCGCGAAGATAGGAAGCACTATCGCTGCAGCGGCTTTTGGCATCAACCCCAACTTGACAGACTTTGTTGCAAGGCAAGGCGCTAACTTGATTACGCTCAAGTTCAGCCGTGATGACGAAACNNGTGTCGCTGTGGCAAAAAATGAGCGAAGCCAATAAGGGAGCACCACCACAATGGTTGAGCACGCACCCTTCTGGCAATTCACGTATCCAAGAGATTCAAGCCAATCTTCCCAAAGTGATGCCTTTGTACGAACGTGCCAAAGTTGTTCGATAAATTTTAGGTGCCGCCCACATAGGGGTTGCTTACCCGCTCACGCCCAAAGGTGCTCTCAGGCCCATGGCCTGGAATAAACACCGTATCGTTTCCCAT
>DDYJ01000053.1:5586-6474 GCA_002347905.1 Comamonadaceae bacterium UBA2237
CCAATGCTTCCAGCAAACAGAACGTCGCCAACAAAGGCGCGTTTGATCTCAGGTGAATAAAACACTACGTGGCCTGGTGTGTGGCCTGGGCAATGGCGCACTTGCAAAGTGTGTTGGCCTAGGGTGACGGTATCGCCGTCGTGCAACCAGCGCGTAGGTGTGAATGCGCGTGATGGAGGAAAGCCATAACTTGCCGCTGCTTGTGCCAAGCCATCAATCCAAAATTGGTCGTCTTCGTGTGGTCCGACGATTGGAAGCTGTAAGCGTTCGGCTAATTCTGCTGTGCCGCCCGCATGGTCAATATGCGCATGCGTGATCCATATTTGCTCAAGGGTGACTCCGAGTTGTTTGCAACCATCGAGCAACATGTCTAAATCACCACCTGGATCAATGATGGCGCCGCGCATGGTTTCGTCGCACCACACCACGGAGCAGTTTTGTTGGAAAGGGGTGACGGGAATGGTTTCGTATTGGAGCATGTGGAAACTGACACCATGTGAATGAGAGCGACAGTGCGTGCATTATCCTAGAGCCAAGATATTTAGATGAAAGGCACCCGATGCAACACCCAGAACTCCACCAACGTATCCACGACAGTTTTATGCGCCAAGGCATGATGCAGCACCTGGGTGCGCGCTTGGTATTGGTCAAGCCTGGAATGGTGGAGTTGTCTTTGCCTTATTCGGAGCGGGTTACGCAACAACAAGGCGGCTACCACGGTGGTGCCATGGGTGCGCTGGCAGATATTGCTGGTGGCTACGCAGCCCTGACGCAAGCTCCAGATGGGCATGAGGTGACAACGGTGGAATACAAAATCAATTTCTTGGCTGCCTTCCAAGACGGTGAGTTACGTGCCCGTGGTTTGGTGATTCGTGCAGGTAAAAAACT
>DDYJ01000035.1:0-3474 GCA_002347905.1 Comamonadaceae bacterium UBA2237
ATCGCATGCCGATAAAGCGCATGCATATGTTCAAACCCAGCAAACGCACTAACCAGCATCAGCAAAGTGCTTTTGGGTAAATGGAAGTTGGTGATGAGCACGTCCACCACCTGAAACGCAAATCCTGGGGTTATAAAAATCTGCGTGTCACCGCTAGTTTGGCCTGTCTTAGCCCAAGACTCCAATGTGCGCACGCTAGTCGTCCCAACGGCTACCACCCGCCCACCGCGAGCGTGGCAATCTGAAATGGCTTGCACAGTTGTCGCAGGAATGTTGTACCACTCGCTATGCATGCGATGTTCAGAAAGGTTCTCCGTTTTAACAGGCTGAAATGTGCCTGCGCCCACATGTAATGTGACGTTGGCGGTCGCCACGCCTTTGTTGGTAAGTGCATCCATCACCCCTTGGTCAAAGTGCAATGCTGCAGTGGGTGCCGCGGCTGCCCCAGGCTCTTTGGCAAAAATCGTTTGGTAGCGTTGCTCGTCCTCAGCCGAATCGGTGTGGGTGATGTAAGGTGGCAGCGGCACATGTCCGTACTTTTGCATCAGTGTGTGGGGTTCGTCGCTAAAGGCAAAGCGAAACAGTTGGCCGTTTTCATCAGGCCAGCGACCTAAATAAGTTGCCGAGAATTCATTGCCATGCGGTCCCATGCGCAGGACCGTTCCCACTGGCGGCTTTTTGCTCACCTTCATGTGCGCAACCACTTGGTTGGCGGCTTCACCTGCAATATCGGGCAGAACACGCTCAACCAATAATTCCAACTTGCCGCCGCTTGGTTTTTCGCCAAATAGTCGCGCTTTCACGACTTGCGTGTCGTTAAACACCAGCAGATCGCCGGCTTGAAGAAGTTCAGGTAATTCTTTGAATATGTGGTCTGTAACCGCAGAACCTGGACGGCCATCGAGTAAGCGCGAGGCGCTGCGTTCAAAAGAAGGGTGCTGGGCAATCAGCTCTGGAGGAAGCGCGAAATCGAAATCGCTCAGGGTGTAAGTGCGTGACATGTGCTTGAGGGCAGGACGGGCCCGTTCCAAGTGAAATCTGTATTTTCGCAGGCTTAAGAGGGCGTGCCACATCGGGCGCGGGCACAATCAAAGCCCATGCCGCCACCCGCNNATCGATTTGGCCTTGCATCTGCCCTTGCGCTATGAGGACGAGACCCGCATCGTCCGTTTGTCCGACACCCGCGAAGGCGATGTGGCACAAATTGAAGCTACCGTTATATCTTGCGAAGTGGCTTACAAACCGCGTAGGCAATTGTTGGTGGTAGTAGATGATGGCACCGACACGTGCACTCTACGATTTTTTAACTTCTACCCCTCTCAGCAAAAAGCGCTAGCATTAGGAAACCGTTTGCGCTTGCGCGGCGAAGTCCGCGGCGGCTTTATGGGCCGCACCATGATGCACCCGAGTTTTCATGCGGCAGGCGGCGAACTCCCTAACGCGCTTACTCCCACATACCCCACATCTGCAGGCTTGCCGCAATCGTATTTACGTAAAGCCGTTCACAGCGGCGTGCTGCAAGCAGCAAGGCAAGGCGAGTTTGTAGAGACCATTCCAACTGGACAAACGCCACCATCGTTAGCGCAAAGCAATACAAAAACCTGGGGACTAGAGCAGTCCTTGCATTTTCTGCACCACCCCACCCCAGATGTATCGCTAGCGCAATTAGAAGACCGCACCCACCCCGCTTGGCAGCGCCTCAAGGCAGAGGAACTGCTGGCGCAACAACTCTCGCAACTGCAATCCAAACGTGAACGCGCCACTTTGCGTGCGCCTGCACTGGTGCTTCAAAAGAATGGTTTGCAAGAGCAACTCTTGGGCATTTTGCCTTTCGGTCTAACCAATGCACAAAGACGCGTTGGAGATGAAATCGCCAACGACATACAACGCCCCATTCCCATGCACCGACTATTGCAAGGCGACGTTGGCTCAGGTAAAACCGTTGTCGCCGCATTGGTAGCAGCCATCGCCATAGACAACGGCTGGCAATGCGCTCTCATGGCCCCCACCGAAATCTTGGCCGAACAACATTTCCGCAAACTCATAGGCTGGTTAGAACCGCTTTTGACTCCGATAGGCAAACGCGTTGCATGGCTAACAGGCAGCCAAAAGAAAAAAGAGCGCACAGAAATGCTGGCGCTCATAGCCAGTGGTGAAGCCGCATTGGTAGTCGGTACGCACGTAGTTATACAAGAGCAAGTCCACTTCAAAAACCTAGCCCTAGCCATCATCGACGAGCAACACAGATTCGGCGTAGCGCAGCGCTTAGCGCTTAGAGAAAAAATGCAATCAGATGCAGAACCCCACATGCTCATGATGAGCGCCACCCCCATCCCCAGAACGCTAGCCATGAGCTACTA
Source organism: Comamonadaceae bacterium UBA2237 (assembly GCA_002347905.1). Taxonomy (GTDB): domain Bacteria; phylum Pseudomonadota; class Gammaproteobacteria; order Burkholderiales; family Burkholderiaceae_C; genus Limnohabitans. Next base: position 2,361 of record DDYJ01000035.1, read on the forward strand.
CGCCGACCTAGACGTCTCCACCCTAGATGAACTCCCCCCCGGTCGCACACCCGTAGTCACCAAAATCATCGCTGAAACCCGCCGCGACGAACTCATCACGCGCATTCGTCAACAACTCGAAGAGGGCCGCCAGGTCTACTGGGTTTGCCCGCTGATTGAAGAAAGTGAAGCGCTCGATTTAACAAACGCCACCGAAACGCATGCGCTGCTCACAGAAGCTTTGAATCCCTCAGGCGCCAAGCCCGTCATGGTCGGACTGCTCCATTCCCGTATGCCCCCGGTAGAAAAAAAAGCCGTTATGGCCTTGTTTGAGAGCGGCACCATGGGTGTTTTGGTCAGTACCACCGTGATCGAAGTCGGCGTAGATGTCCCCAACGCTTCCCTCATGGTCATCGAACACGCCGAACGCTTTGGCCTGTCACAACTCCACCAACTCAGAGGCCGCGTAGGCCGCGGCGCAGCGGCATCTGCCTGTGTGCTGATGTATGCCACCGGGGAAAGCGGCCGCGTAAGCGAAACAGCACGCGAACGTTTAAGGGCGATGGTTGAAACCTCGGATGGATTTGAGATTGCCAGACGCGACTTGGAAATACGCGGACCTGGAGAGTTTTTGGGGGCGCGTCAGTCTGGCGCTGCCATGCTTCGTTTTGCCGATTTGGCGGTGGATACAGAACTGTTGGACTGGGCCAGAGAACTAGCCCCCCACATGCTCGATCAATACCCAGAACTCGCCGAGCGCCATGTGCAACGTTGGTTAGGTGGAAAATCAGACTTCTTGAAAGCCTGACCCCATGACCCTGACCGAACTCAAATACATCGTGGCAGTCGCCCGCGAAAAGCACTTTGGCCGCGCGGCTGATACATGCTTTGTGTCGCAGCCTACGTTGTCGGTGGCGATCAAAAAACTCGAAGAAGAACTCGACGTGAAGTTGTTCGAGCGCAGCGCCAACGAAGTCGCGGTGACTGATTTGGGTGAAGAAATCGTGCGCCAAGCGCAAAGCGTTTTGGAGCAAGCCGCCAACATCAAAGAAATCGCCAAGCGTGGCAAAAACCCGTTGGCTGGGCCTTTGCGGCTTGGGGTCATCTACACCATCGCGCCCTATTTGTTGCCAGA
>DDYJ01000035.1:3574-6431 GCA_002347905.1 Comamonadaceae bacterium UBA2237
GAGCCATTTATGGCGGCCGTGCCCAGCAACCATCCGCTGGCAGCAGAAAAAGAAGTCAGCGCTACCGCTTTGAAAAACGAGACCATGTTGCTTCTTGGAAACGGCCATTGTTTTCGTGACCATGTGTTGGAGGTCTGTCCAGAATTTGCAAGGTTTTCATCCAACGCTGCGGGCATCCAAAAAAGTTTCGAAGGTTCGTCTCTTGAAACTATCAAGCACATGGTGGCGGCCGGCATGGGCGTGACCTTGGTCCCCCGTTCCAGTGTTTCTAAAAACGCTTTGGACAACCAAACCAAGCGTAAGAAAAACGAAGAAACTTATGTGCGATTTTTACCCATCATCGACGACAGTGGTGGCGAACCGCCCAAGCGCCGCGTAGTGCTGGCTTGGCGGCGCAGTTTCACCCGTTACGAAGCCATTGCCGCTTTACGCAATGCGGTCTACGCGTGTGAGTTGTCTGGTTTGACGCGTCTGTCTTGATCTTATGGAACCGCGTTGGCGCCTCTACTTAGACTTGATTCGATGGAATAGACCCGCGGGTTGGTTGCTGTTGTTGTGGCCTTCGCTCTCGGGCCTTTGGATCGCAGCCGGTGGCTGGCCGGGCTGGCATCTGTTAGTTGTGTTTGTGGTGGGAACTGTTCTGATGCGCAGTGCGGGCTGTTGCATCAACGATGTGGCAGACCGCGATTTCGACAAGCACGTCAAGCGCACTTCCCAACGTCCTGTTACGCGTGGCGCCGTGTCTGTTCGTGAAGCTTTGCTTTTGGGGGCGATGCTGGCCTTGTTAGCGTTTGGTTTGGTGCTCACCACCAACCCTGCTGCCGTGGTCTGGTCTTTTGCGGCCCTGGCAGTTACCTTGNNTGTACCCCTACGCCAAGCGTGTGGTGTCTATGCCGCAAGCAGTGCTTGGCGTGGCTTTTAGCTTTGGCATTCCGATGGCATTTGCTGCGGTCAAAGGCGAGGGCTTGCTATGGCAAGAACTCAACCTAAGTGCTTTAACAGAGGCCGTGCCTTGGCAAGCTTGGGCTTTATTGGCTTTCAACTTATTTTGGGTGTTGGCTTACGACACCGAATACGCTATGGTCGACCGTGATGATGATTTGCGCATCGGCATGAAAACTTCGGCGATCACTTTAGGGCGTTATGACGTGCTCGCTGTGCTGACGTTTTACTTGGTATTTTTGGTGGGATGGTGCTTGCTGCTACAAGACCAAGCCCTCGGATGGCCTTGGGGCTTGGCACTTGCATTGGCTACGGCGCAAGTGGCGTGGCACTCACTGCTCATTAAAGACCGATCCCGAGAAGGGTGTTTCAAGGCATTTCGGTTGAACCACTGGCTTGGCGCCAGTGTGTTTGCAGGAATTGCAGCGGGTTTTGCCCTGATGCCTGCTTAAAAAATGGCGGAGCTTTAGCTGGGGCGCGCCATTTCTTCAATGAGCGCTTGCTTATTGCTGCGCCTTGCCGTGGCGGGCCTTTTTCTTCTTTAGCTTCTTCTTTTTGCCTTTTTTACTTGCCTTGCCTTGCTCGGGGGCGACAGCTTTGTCTGCGTTGGCTGTTGCGGTGGTTGGTTGCGCTCCTGGCTGAGAGGGCGCTGAGGTTTGCGCAGAAGCGCTGACTGAAAAAGTGATACAGGCGGTGGCCAGAAGTAGGCTGAGAAGCTTGCGCATAGTGATGTAAAAACTGAAAATTAATTTGGTGATTGTCGCTCAATCGTTTTTGCCGAACTCGTCCCCCAAGACTTGGGCGCGCGCTTGCGCAGCCTTGATGGCATCTCGAAATAACGCGGCGAGGTCGGTGGATTGCATGGCAGTAATGGCCGCGTGGGTCGTCCCACCTTTGGAAGTGACGCGGTCACGCAAAACGGAGACAGGTTCTTGCGCAGTCTGCGCCAACTGGCTGGCGCCAACAAAAGTGCCGATGGCGAGTTGTCTGGCCTGTTCTGCAGTCATGCCCATATCTAATGCGGCTTTTTCCATCGCTTCAATAAAGTAGAAAACATAGGCGGGACCCGAGCCTGAGACCGCGGTGACTGCGTCTAATTGCGGTTCTTTATCTACCCATAAAAATTGCCCCGTACTGGCAACCAACCATTCAACCCAAGCCTTGTCGTTTTCTGACACGCCAGTTCTGGCAAATAGGCCCGTTTGCCCCAGTCCAACCAGTGCAGGTGTGTTAGGCATGGCGCGCACGATTCGTTGGGTACCAAGCCATTGGGCCAGACTGTCGCTGCGTATGCCCGCAGCGACGCTCAAATGCAAAGCTTTCTTGCAAAAGGGGCCAGCTTGCCCCGTCGCTTCACGCAAGTTTTGGGGTTTGACGGCCCAAACGACTAAGTCGACGGCTTCTAAAGACGGATCCGCTATGGCAATGGCGCCTACCTTGAATTGGTCGCGCAATGCATCGCGTGTAGCCTCTAAAGGCTCAACAACCATCAGGTTTTCAGTCGTAACCCCTTGTTTGATCAGTCCACCAACAATGGCGCTCGCCATATTGCCACCACCGATAAACGCGATTTTTGGCAGAGGAGTTGCTGGGGCAGCGGTCAATGGGGTGGATGGGCTCGAGGCGGTCATAAAGAATTAGAAAAATGATGGTGGCGTGCGTCAATCTAAAGTAACGGCCTGGAGTAGGCCCCTCAGATTCCCCCAGAAGCCTCGCGGCGCCTGAATTACGCTTTTTGGGTTTGTTGCCATTGTCTGAGATTTACAACATCTAGGTTCAAACAATTGTGCATATTGACGCAGGCCAGAAAAACGTGGCATAATTTGTGGCTCCGCTGAAAAAAGCGGGGTTATCTGCCCCAAGTTGAAGCGTCGCGAGTGGTTCGTGGCGTGGATGACGGGCCCAAGACTGATCG
>DDYJ01000035.1:6468-6602 GCA_002347905.1 Comamonadaceae bacterium UBA2237
AAATCCGTTTTGTGCATCAAGGTGCTTGGCGGCTCCAAGCGTCGCTACGCAAGCGTTGGCGACATTATCAAAGTGAGCATCAAAGAAGCCGCTCCGCGTGGTCGCGTCAAAAAAGGCGAGGTCTATAGCGCTGT
>DDYJ01000034.1:0-251 GCA_002347905.1 Comamonadaceae bacterium UBA2237
GGGAAATTCAAACCCAATTGCACCTTACTGGTTTGGGTCGCCATACCGTTGGTTTTTTGGGGAATGGTCAACACGTTCATATCAGTCAAATTCGCTTTGCCGGACGAGTCGACTGACGCCGCCATCAAACGCTGGCCTGCTGAATTCACCACGTTGAACTGGTCGTTCATCAAGAACGAGCCGTTACGCGTAAAGATGTCCTGGAATCCGTCTTGCGATTTGAGTGGGAAGAAACCGTCACCGCTGATCGC
>DDYJ01000034.1:277-4141 GCA_002347905.1 Comamonadaceae bacterium UBA2237
TGGCGAGGTGGCAAAAATGTCACCAAAGTCCGCACGGCTGCGTTTGAAACCGACCGTGGACACGTTGGCCACGTTGTTGGCAGTCACGCCAAGCTGTGCGGTTGCGGCATTTAAACCAGTGAGCGAGGTATAAAAAGACATGGTGTGTTAACTCCAGTAAGAATTTTTTATGAACGTAATCAATCAATAGCCAACGCGTTTGACGTCGGACAGGCTGATGGACTTGTTGCCATCGACCTCTAAAAGCAAGGTGCCGTCACTGGTGCCTGCACTGCTGACGCTGCGCACAGTAGCCAAGGTGTTGACGGTCGGTGTGGTGATCTTTCCAGCACGGTTGACGGTGGCGACATAACGGTAAGTACCGTTAGGTGCTGCAGCGCCTGCGTCGGTCATGCCGTCCCAAGCCAGTGTGACGTCGCCTACAGCTTGTGCACCCATGATTTGTGTGCGAACCAATTGGCCTTGGTCGTTGAAAACTTGAACACGAATGCCATCGGCACCGGTAGGCACATTGATGATGCCTTGCGACACCGTGGTGTCTGTGACGGTGACAGGACCGTCTGGAATAGAAACTGATTTACCGATCAACGATGCAGCACCTAACATGCGGTCGTTACTCATGCTACCGACCAAACTCTCCATGCTAGTCTTCATGGCTGTGGTGGCTTCGAGCTGCGAGAACTGTGCCAACTGGGCCACGAAGGCTTCGTTTTTCACAGGGTCTGTAGGGTCTTGGTTTTTCAACTGGGTAGTGAACAGCGTTAAAAACTCAGACTGACCCATTGTCGTTTTTTGTGGCGTTGCAGCTTTTTGTGCGTTGTATTGCGCTGTAGTCAAAATGTTGCTGGGCAACATGGAACTAAAGCCTGTGGTATCGGTGGTAGCCATAAAAAACTCCAGTTCAGCGTGTGATTACGATTTGATGATGTCGAGCGTGCGCGACATCAGTTGTCTTGCGGTGTTCACCACTTCGACGTTGTTTTGGTAAGCGCGTGAGGCAGCCATCATGTCGACCATCTCTGACATTTCATTAACGTTGGAATGGAAGACAAAGCCTTCTTTGTCAGCCAGTGGATTGCCTGGCTCCCAGACTTTCTTAACAGGTGTGGGGTCGTTGACGATGCGGTCGACTTTCACGCCACCCACATATTTCGCGCCAGCGTGCGTCATTTCTTCATTCATCAAAGCTTTGAAGAGCGGTTTTTTGCCACGAAAGGCTTCTTCTTCACTGCCAGCGACGGTGGAGGCGTTTGCTAAGTTAGAAGCGGTGGTGTTCATGCGGATCGACTGCGCGTTGAGCGCGGTGCCTGCAATGCCAAAGACGTTATCGAGTTGCATGTTTCATTACTCCCCGCGCAATGCTTTGCGCAATCCGCCAATGCGGTTTTCTAAGAACTGCAAAGTCGCTTGGTATTCACTTGCGGCTTTACCGTATTGGGCTTGTTCAACGTTCATCTCAACGGTGTTGCCGTCGAATGAGCTGTTGAAAGGTGTGCGATAGCGCATGCCGTTGTCGGGCGCTTCTTGGATGCCACTGAAATGTTTTTCATGGGTGGCAGTGACGTATTCGGTTTTGAGTTCTTTGAGCATGGCTTTGAAGTCAACGTCTTGCGCCTTGTAGTTAGGCGTGTCTGCGTTGGCGATATTTCGCGCGAGCACTTCCATGCGCTGGCTACGAACGCCAAGTGCTTTCTCATGGATTCCAAATGCTGTTGAAAAAACGTCCATCTCTCGACTCCGATTTATTGACACAACGGCCTCAAGTTACAAGGCCTCGTGACGATTAATGCAAGAGATGTGCCACTGTGGTTTTGACGTCTAGAGTGGCAAATATTTGCCGCTTTGCCACTTATTTAGATAAGACGATTGCCGCTTTATCTTTTGGCGCGGTAGTCATCCATTAAATGGCTACTCAATTTGTGTCACAACAGCTTGCTCGGCATATGCGCTGATACGCGCCGCTTGCAAGCTAGGACGCTGCGCTACTTCCACACCCAGACGCTCATTGGCGTTTTGGTGCAATCCCGCCAANNGCTTGGGGGCCTGGAATATTGAGGGCGGCGTTAGGACGCGTTTCATTGCGTGCGGCCGGTGTTAACACCGTGAGGTAAAGGTCATCTAGACCAACGGGGCCGTAGCTTTTGAGTCCGGTGTCTTCAAAATATTTGCCGACCATATCGAGTTGGTCGAGTGCGCTGCGTCCCATGATGGCTTTGGGGTTGGCGGCATAGCCAACACTGGCAGCGCCGCGGTCAGGGCCATCACAGAATTGGATGATGCCAAAGCACTTGCCGTTATTGGCTTTGGGGTTGAGTCCGTCGCTTTCCATCAAAGACAAGCGCGCAAAGTCATCTGGTGCAAAGCGGTGTTGCTGCGAGAGCTGGATGATTTTGTTCATCACCGCTTGTTTGTCTTGGGCGGGAATAAAGCCTTTTTCTACCGCGCGGTTGAGGGTTTTTTCTAGGATGGGGTTGCCGCCTTGGTCCACGCGCGACAGCAGTTGGAGTTGGTTAGTGCTGTTAACTGAACTTTGTTTGTTTGCACTATTTATATTAGTGTTGGCATTGTTTCCAATAGAAGCTACTGCGCGATTGGCCATTTGGTTTTGTGCCAAGGTCAGGTTCAAGCTGTCTAAATTGATCTTTTGGCCTGGGTAAATCAAGTTGGCGTTTTGTAGCTTGTTGGCTTGCGCCACGGTTTGCGACAAACGCAATGCTTCGCTACTGGAGATATTGACGCCTCGCGCGGCCATTTGGTCGCGCACGATGCCGCTCAATGTTTGGCCTGCTTGCACGTTCACGCTCCATGGCGCCGCGCTTGATTCGGGTAACAGAGAACCTGCTTTGGGCTGGTAATTGTTGGGTTGGGCTGAAACGTTTTGTTGCGCCGACGCCATCGCTTGGCTAAAACCCGTGGCACTGCGGGTGAAGGCCAACGGGTTGCGCGTGATGATTGGCATGCCCGATGGGTCTACCCCACTCACCGTGGGTGTGAAAGGCGGGTCAAGTCGCATAGGGACTCCGTAATCGGTGCATTGAAAAAGTTGGTCTCGTTTTTGCTATCAGGTGTAGAACTCAACAAATTTGTCAAAACTTCAACACCTGACCTAACTGAACATGCAAATGCTGTGCCCAATAATTCCCGACACATACCGCGCCAAGTGCTTGCGGTGGGGGGCGGTTTTGGCTCTGACAGCACTGCCTTTGGCAACGGTTGCTGGCCCTTTTGAAGATTTGGAACAAGAGGTTGTGCAATGGGCGAACTCCACCCCTGCTTTTCAAGGCCGCAACATGCGTGTGGCGCCTTTGGACAGCCGCATTACCTTGCAAAACTGTCAACAAAAACTGCAGTTTGACCAGCCCTTCCCCGTTCAACCGTCGGTGCGGGTGCGTTGCAGCCAGCCGCAGTGGCAGCTTTTTGTAACATTGACTAACGGCGCTGAGTCAGCGTCGCCTAACCGTACAAGCCCCGCTGCGCCTGCCTTACACAAGGTTTTGGTGTCCAAAGAGATGCTGAAACGCGGGACCTTGATCACCCCTTCCATGTTCGTGGAGGCCGAGATGCCTATCCCCGGCATGGAGAACCAAGTGATCGTGGACTCAAAATTGCTAGTGAATATGGAACTGGTGCGCGATTTGACACCCAACTCGCCCCTGCGAACCTACGACGTGAAAGCGGCGATCATGGTGAAAAGGGGGCAAGAGGTGCAAGTTAGCGCGGGCCAAGGCCAAGGATTTTTGATCACCATGCGGGCGGAAGCGCTTCAAGACGGTGGTTTAGGTGAGCAAGTGCGCTTGAAAAATAGCGAGTCGGGTCGATCATTGATAGCGGTGATCACTGGACCCAACACAGCGAGAATTCGTT
>DDYJ01000034.1:4171-6144 GCA_002347905.1 Comamonadaceae bacterium UBA2237
GGCCTCAAGTGTTAAAACTTGGTGCCGATTGGAGTGTTGTGAAAAGGTTTGACCCGCATTTCGGGTCTAGAAAGTGAGAACGATATGAGTGATCCCATCTCGAATTACGGTCGCATGACCCAATCAAACGCCGCTGCCCGCAGCGCGATTGAGAAAGTCGACCCCAAAGGCACTTCTGCAGCTTCGGCCAAAGAAGAGTCTGCGCCTGCGAAAGCGTCGCCCGGTGCTGACAAGATCAGTTTGAGCAATGTGGCCGAAAAGGTAAAAGCTCAGCCTGAATTTGACCGCGCCAAGGTCGAGTCGATCAAGCAAGCGATCAAAGACGGCAACTACCCCGTCAATCCACGCCGCATTGCTGAGAGCTTTGTGGCTTTGGAAAAACTGATCACCAACTGATCTGACTTAGAGCGCGCATGACCGACATAGTAATGACGGACGCAGCGACAGACAGCCCCTCAGCAGAGCATTTGGCTCAGGCTGAGGTGTTGGCGCGCGAACTCTACGACATGTTGGAGTTGGAGTTTGAACAACTCAAAGCGCAAAACTTGGACGCGTTTGAAGCGTCGCAAAGCACCAAAAATGAATTGCTGCAAAAACTCATGCAGCTAGCCCGCATTGACGGCCCAGAATCGGCCGACGCGCTTGGCTCTGAATGGGACGAATTCAAAGAGCACATGGCGCTGTGCCGCGATATGCATAGACGCAACGAAGTGCTGATCAGCCGAAAAATCGACGCCATCCGAGGCGCATTGCAAAGCCTGAATGTGTTTGACCCTACGAGCTCGGTCGAAATGTATGACCGATTGGGTAAGCTTTCCCGCGTTCGTCGCGGACGCGGTTACGCCGAGGCTTGATTAAGCGACTTTTTTAGCAGCCTCATCCCCTGGCTGCATTCCCCTGAGCCAATACACCCAGGCCAAAATAACGGCCACGGCAGTGAACATATCTTCTGGAATTTCTTGCCCCACATCTAGACGGCTGAGCATCGCCAGCAGCCTCGGGTCTTCTGACACATAAACACCCTGGCGCTTGGCCTCGGCAATGATGCGAAGGGCTAATTCACCCTCCCCTTTGGCTGAGACAACGGGTGTTTTATTTTTGCCGTATTCAAGGGCAACGGCTTGTTGGTAAGCGGTGTTTTTCATTTACACCTCGGTATCGATCAGCACGCCGTGTTTGGGCACTTCGCGTTTATGTGTGGCGTCAGGCCGTGGGGCGTTATAGACCTGAAAACTGCCCAGCTTCAAGCCTGCAGACTCGAGTTCATAGGTCAATTCACTGGCGTTTTCTTTGGCTTGGGCTGCGATGTCAGAGCGCAGTGCCCACATGGTGAGGTTGACGTTGGCGCTATCGCTGATGCTGGTTTTAAGCCAGACCTCGCCCAATACGCGGCTGTTGGTGTGCATATTGACGACCAAGGGGTTTTTGGGTTGTCCCGGTTTATCGCCTTTTTTCTCGAACTGCATTTCTAGCGGATCTGCGTCGGTAAAGGGAATAACAAAACTCAGGTTGAGGTCACCGTTGCGCCAATCTTTGACGGCTTGGAGCTGGGTGGCTTCAACTTCGTCCAAGGCGTGTTTGAGGGTGTCTTGGGTATCGCCCTCTTCTATCGCCCCCATTCGTTGGCGCTCTGCCATGAGCAAACGTAACAAGGTTTTTTCGTCATCATGCACTTCTTGCGCTTGGGCCAAGTTCGCTTCGCTGGATTTGGTGTGTTTCAAAACAAACCGGCGCAAGGCCATGGGTTGCAGATTGGCCATGGTCAAGCGATGGGCTTTGACGCGTTCTTTAAGTTCACTGGCCACACCTGCCGGCAAAAGTGCGTCAAGAACTCCAGGACGCAAGAGGTTGACCCAATTGGCAAAGCCTTCGGGCTGCACCATCAAAGCATTGAATCGCGAGGGTCCAAGCGCTTGCGCTGCAGCTTGGGCGGTTTGTGCAGCCAATGCCGCCTGCGCCGCTTGGGAAGTTTG
>DDYJ01000034.1:6160-8089 GCA_002347905.1 Comamonadaceae bacterium UBA2237
GAGAGTGGCAAATTGAACACATGCTCGTTCATGGCGAGCTTGAGTTCGTCTTTGTGCATAGCCGCAACTGCTTGTACAACTTGACCGTCGTGCAAGCCAAGCTCTTTGGCGACGGGCGCTTCTATGAATATTTGACGCAGGTCGAGGGTGACCGGCGTGATACGCGCGACTTGGTTGACGCCCTCAGGCCCGAGCAACGCCATCGCTTGCCCTTTAAGGAAATCTGACCCAGTTTTTACGCTCGTTCATGTTCAGGTCGGTCGTGGCATAACCGCCAGCACCTGGGCCAGAACTGTTGTTTGCACCTTGGGCGTTTCTGGCAGGTGCGCTTTTACCTGACTTGAGGTACATGGCGACCAAGTTGTCATGGTCTGGGATAGTCAGAATGGAACCGGCCATCAACACACGGGGAGGTGTTTTGGTAAAAGCTTGTGGATTTTGTTGAATAAAGGCCGCACGCAAAATCTCGATTTTGAGAGGGCTGTCGGCCATGGTGGCGCGGATCACTTTGTCCAAAGTATCTCCAGAGACCACGTCATAGGTTTTCGCAGCGCCCTTGCCTTCTACGTCCAATGCAAAAACATGTGATGCGCAAACCAATGCGCCTACGCAGATGGCAAACCGAAGGCAAGCGTTGAAGTAAGACATAGAGGTTCTCCGACGGTTCCGTGATGATTAGTAGATGAAGGGCCAAGCCACCCAGCCGCCCTGAAATGTTTGTTTTTTACCAGCCACTTGACGAATCTCAGACTGGTAGTCTGACACCGATTTAACTTCGGCCAGCACGGCCGCGTCAAGTGCGCCGGATTCGATGGCGCGTCCTGGCAACAAACGGGCGTCAGCCAAGACGATTTGGTCGCCCACCCGCAAGCCAGAAGTTCTGCCTGCGTGGAGCACCAGTTGGCCGTCTTCGTTCTTTTCAACTGCAAAGCTTTGGGGGTCGCATGCCAGTTGGCGGTCGAGTTCTTTGACCATGTTGTTGACTGTTATTTCGATCGACGCAAGGGTATCGACATCGAGCTTAGGTGTGCCGTAACTTTGGGGAACCGTGACGCCAAAAAGCAGGTTTTGTGCGCCAAACCACACCGGCTTGTTGGGACCTGCTTGCACTTGCCAGACCAAGATGAATGCAGGGTGGTCGCCCTTGTTGAGGTTGACGCGGGCTGGCAAAACAGTGAGTTGCAACGACCACTGCACAGCTTCTTCGCCTTGGCCATAAATGAGTCGCTCATAGGTGCGCTTGTAGGCGGCGTCTGTCATCAAACGCCAGTGCTGGGTTTGGGTAGAGGCGTGCAAGACCTGTTGTCTGGCGGCGAATCCGATTTTTTGCGCCACATAGTGGTGCTCAGGCGCAATGCTGGAAGCCAAGTCCAAGCCAACACGCATCACATGGCGAATCGGTGAGCGCGCCCGTGGCGCAGAACAGCTAACGGGTGCGACGCTCTCTAATGTGCGGTTGGACAGTTCAACGGTTTCTACGTTGTTGGTTTTTTGGTACTGGCCCATTTGAATGTCGCGCAACCTGATTTCGGAGGAGAAACGGTTGAGTTCCAACAAGGCACCGCGGGTATCCATCCAGCTGGTGGTGCTGACGCGGGTGTTGGATTTCATTGCGGCCTCTACCAAAGCCGCGCGTATGGCTTCTAGCCTTTGTTCGGGTTTGAGGTCTTGGGCATGAACCCCAACAGCCACTCCCAACAGAACGCCAAGCAACGCGCTTGCGCCCAGCCAACGGCGAAGATTGACTTGCAAAGGGTTGCAAAAGCTGAACATTGGAAGGACCGAGTAAATCTAAGAAGGGCAGAGTAAATTTAAAGCGCAAAGCGTATGAGGTTGGGCGTGACGGTAAGCAGTGGGGAATGCTTAGTTACGCTTGGTGCTCAATTGCGCAATGTAGAGCGAACGCAAGTCGTTGACGATGCGGCGGTC
>DDYJ01000192.1:0-559 GCA_002347905.1 Comamonadaceae bacterium UBA2237
GAAATCGCGCGTACCGAGTGGTACCGCGAAGGTCGTGTGCCACTTCACACATTGCGCGCAGACATCGACTACGCAACCTCTGAAGCAAAAACCACTTACGGCATCATCGGTGTCAAAGTGTGGGTTTATAAAGGCGACACATTAGGCCGTAACGACCTACCCGCCGCCGCTGAGCCCCGTACTGAAGAAGAGCGTCGTCCACGTGGCCCACGCCGCGATGCACGCCCCGCAGGCGATCGTCCTGCACGTTCAGGCGCTCGTCGTCCTGCCGGAACCAATGCCGCACCAACGGATGGCAGCGATAAACCCGCTGAAGCCGCTGATGCCCCTAAAACTACCGTCAAGCGCGTCCGCAAGGTTGTCGCGCCCACAGCCACTGGCACGGCTGCGGACGGTCAAGGAGAATAAGCATGCTGCAACCAGCACGCCGTAAATACCGCAAAGAACAAAAAGGCCGCAACACCGGCATCGCTACCCGTGGCAACACCGTAGCGTTTGGTGATTTCGGCTTGAAGTCCACTGACCGCGGTCGTCTCACGGCACGTCAAATTGAATCCGC
>DDYJ01000192.1:718-1102 GCA_002347905.1 Comamonadaceae bacterium UBA2237
GCTGCCAAGTTGCCCTTGCGCACCACATTCGTGGCACGCATGATTGGTCAATAAATTCAGGAGATACAAGAAATGAAAGCTGCTGAACTACGCCAAAAAGATGTTGCCGGTGTGAAAGAAGAAGTCAAAGCTTTGCAAAAAGCCCACTTCGGTTTGCGTATGCAAAAAGGCACCCAACAACTCAACAATACTTCGCAACTGCGCACCACCCGTCGCAGCATTGCACGTGCCAAAACCATCCTTGCTGAAAAGCAAGCCGCCAAATAAGGACAGTGAAGATGACGGACACCAAAAAATCCCTCAAACGCACCTTGATAGGCAAGGTGGTCAGTGACAAACGCGCCAAGACGGTCACCGTGTTGGTCGAGCGTCGCGTCAAGCACG
>DDYJ01000192.1:1107-4983 GCA_002347905.1 Comamonadaceae bacterium UBA2237
ACCGGCGAGTTTCACTTGGGCGATGTGATTGAAATCACTGAAAGCAAGCCTATTTCTAAAACCAAAAACTGGGTTGCAACCCGTTTGGTTGAGAAAGCAGCTGCGGTATAAGTTTTTGTAGGTTCCTCCTGCAAACACCCCAAAAACGGCCCACAATGTGGGTCGTTTTGCTTTTCTAGCCCTTACTTTTAACCACCTCTTTTAGGAGCATCCCATGATCAAAGTCGGAGACACATTGCCACACACCACGCTGATGGAATATTCAGAGGTGGAAGGCGAGGGTTGCAGCATTGGCCCTAACGCCGTCGATGTTGCCAAAGCTAGCGCGGGCAAGACTATTGCAGTTTTTGGATTGCCCGGCGCCTTCACACCTACCTGCTCGGCTAAACACGTTCCTGGCTATGTAGACCATGCGGCTGAATTAAAGGCAGCAGGCGTCGATGAAATTTGGTGCGTTAGCGTCAACGATGCTTTTGTGATGGGTGCTTGGGCACGTGATTTACACACGGCCGGTAAAGTCCGCATGTTGGGCGACGGCAGCGCAGATTTTGCGAAAGCTACCGGCTTGACGCTTGACTTAACAGCACGCGGAATGGGTGTACGCAGCAACCGTTACTCGATGTTGGTCAAGGATGGCAAGGTCGCCACCTTGAACGTTGAAGGTCCTGGCAAGTTTGAGGTCAGCGATGCGCAAACCATGTTGACACAAGCGGCTAACAAATCCCTGTAAAAAGTTGTCATTCAAGCACTTCCATGAAGTGCAGCGTTACAAAAAAGCCCGCCGCATGTCGGGCTTTTTTTATGCAACCGCGCTGAGTGTCACTAGCCGATAAACACCATAAGCGCAGGCGGCAACAACTACCAGCGCAATCAAACGTGTTTGCCAAGAGTCGTGTGATGCGGGTGTAGCAGGGGATACCAACTTATCTCCGTCGAGCATGGGACGGATCAGGTTTTGTTTCTTGGCAAGCAAGTGGTAAAACACGGCGGCTATGTGAATACCGATCAAAACCAAAATCAATGGAAATCCAATTTCTGTGTGGTACTCGGTAGCAAATTCAACCCAGGAATTGGGAACCAATGCCGTCCAAGGGCCGCTGATGCTGACATCATCGTCACTCATCAAGCCACTCAGACCTTGCAGTGTTAAAACAATCAGAAAAACAAAAACAGAAATTGCGCCAAGCGGGTTGTGACCAACAGATGGCTTCGCATCGGGGTTTTTAAAATTGCGAAGATAGGAAAGTAAAGAGGAAGGACTAGGGACGAAAGTCGTAAAGCGCGACCAATGCCCGCCCACAATGCCCCAAATGATGCGGAAAAACACCAAAGTCAATACGGTGTAGCCCAAATAAAAGTGAACGGCCATGGCAAAGTCGCCGTTGTCACCCGTTATGACCAAGCCCAACACGCACAGCGCGAGCACTATATGGAAAAGGCGGGTGGGCAGATCCCAAATTCGGGTTTTTACAGTGTGTGCTTCTTGTGTCATGGCAAATTCAATTCAAATAAACAGAGGTCACACAGAATGCATAGAATGAAAACTGCGTGCGTCAAAACACCTATTCTCAACCCTAAAGGACTTTTTGTATGAAAAAACTTCTCCTACCCCTATTAGTTATGGGCGCAACTTTTATCGGATCTTTTGCGCAAGCCCAATTTGCAAAGCCTGAAGACGCTATCAAATACCGTAAAGCAGCTATGACAGTGCTGGGTGCCCATACATCACGCCTTGGAGCCATGGCACAAGGCCGCGTACCTTTCGATGCAAAAACCGCCACAGAAAACGCAGAAATCGTTACCGAGATGGCCAAACTACCTTGGGCCGCATTTATTGATGGCACAGACAGTGGCGATACCAAAGCCAAAGCAGAAATCTGGAAGGACAGCGCCAAGTTCAAAGACTATGCAGGCAAGTTGCAGTCAGAGTCTGTCAAATTAGTTGCTGCTGCAAAAAGCGGTAACCAAGATGCATTTAAGACAGCATTTGGCGCAACAGCCGGCACATGCAAAACCTGCCACGACGACTTCCGTGCTAAATAATTGCATCTTTGCGCAGTTGCTGGATTTTTTCGCTTGAATAACCTAGCAACTCGCCCAATACCTCGTTTGTGTGCTGCCCCAAAAGTGGTGGTGCAACATCATTACGCACAGGCGTTGCGCTTAGTTTCATCGGACTAGACACCAAATTGACGGGCCCTGTTCCGGGCCTGTCCCATGTATGGACCATCGCACGCGATTGCACATGGGGGTCGTCAAACACTTCGGCCAAATTATTGATAGCACCGCAAGGCACTTTTGCTGCTTCTAATACGCTCAGCCAATCTTGTTTACTACGGGTGCGCATCACTTCTTCAAGCATGGGCACCAGCACAGCACGGTTACGAACGCGCTCTGAGTTTTTAGCAAATCTTGGGTCTTGTGAAAGATCTGGTCTACCTGCAACAGTGCAAAACTTGGCATATTGCCCATCGTTGCCAACCGCCAAAATCAAATGGTCTTTGCTACCGTCTGTAGCGGGAGCCACTTCGAATACTTGGTAAGGAACAATGTTTTGATGCGCATTGCCTTCGCGCCCCGGCACTTTGCCAGACACCAAATAGTTCGCACCTAAATTGGCCAACATCGCGACTTGTGTGTCTAACAATGCCATATCGATGTGTTGTCCTTGTCCTGTGTTCTCCGCATGGCGAAGCGCAGCCAAGATGGCGACGGAGGCGTACATGCCAGTGAATAAATCGGCCACGGCCACGCCTACTTTTTGCGGACCACCACCTAAATCGTCGCGCTCCCCTGTGACACTCATTAAGCCGCCTATGCCTTGCACGGCATAGTCGTATCCAGCACGCTCACGGTAAGGGCCCGTTTGGCCGAAGCCCGTCACGCTGCAATAGACCAAGCGCGGATTGATTTTGTGAAGTGACGCAAAGTCCAAGCCATAGCGCGCCATGTCGCCGACTTTGAAGTTCTCAATAAACACATCGCTCACCAAAGCCAATGCAAGAATAATTTCTTGGCCTTGCGCTGAAGCAATGTCGCACGTGATGGAGCGTTTGTTGCGGTTGGTGCCCAAGTAATAGGCGGCATCTGTGCTGTCGTTGCCCGCTGAATCCTTTAAAAAAGGAGGTCCCCAGCCACGCGTGTCGTCGCCAAATATGGGGCGTTCGACTTTGACTACATCTGCGCCTAAATCGGCCAGTGTTTGGGTACACCATGGGCCCGCGAGCACGCGGGATAAATCGAGTATGCGTATGCCATCTAATGCGTTCATTGCCAAATTGTCGTGCAAAAGCTGTCCGATACAGGACAGACAAGTTACATAGCGACGCTAAACATCAGCGATGAATGTCAGCTATGCATAAACAAGTCGAGATAATGGTGCATATGACTAATAAAGAACAAACGCACGACTTGCTCTCGTTGCGTGATGCGGTATGGGTGTTTTTAGCGTTTGCCGCGGCGTATTTTTTATCAGCGCTTTTGCGTGCGATCACTGCCACTTTATCCCCCACCCTGAGCGTGGAGTTCGGTTTGCAAGCGCGTGATTTAGGTTTGTTAGCAGGCGGTTATTTCTTAGGTTTTTCAATGACGCAACTTCCTTTGGGTCATTGGTTAGATGCGCATGGCCCCAAGAAAGTTGTTTTGCGATTTTTGGCCATGGCCGTACTCGGATGTTTGGCTTTTGCCTTTGCCACTAACTTTACGGGTTTGCTGTTGTCACGCATGTTGATTGGCGCTGGTGTCAGCGCATGTTTGATGGCGCCTTTGACCGGCTATCGCCGTTGGCTTACGCCAGAGATACAGCAACGCGCCAATTCATGGATGCTGATGACGGGCTCATTCGGCATGCTTGCCTCTACTTTGCCGGTGCAATGG
>DDYJ01000176.1:0-1754 GCA_002347905.1 Comamonadaceae bacterium UBA2237
CCTGCGCTTGGTCTTGCATGATGGTGGCTGGCAAAGCAAAGAGGGCAGACATGGGGGTCATGGTTTACTTGCCTTGGGGCTTGGCCGCATTAGATTTGTTGCGATCAGCCAAACTCGCGATCAAACCGTCGACGCCTTTGGCGTTGATCTCCTGTGCAAACTGGCTGCGATAGTTGTCGACCAACCACACACCCATGACATTCAGGTTGTAGATGCGCCAGCCAGCGGGTGCATCGGCCGACTTTTCTACGCGGTAATCCAACTGAATGGGGTCACCTTTGCCACGCACTTCGGTGCGCACCACGACTTCTTTGTCATCCGGTGCCGCACGCACAGGTTTAATCAGAATGGTTTGGTCGTTGAATTGACTCAAAGCGCCTGAATAGGTGCGTACCAACAAGGTTTTGAACTCTTCTTGCAAACGCTTTTGCTGCTCGGGCGTGGCCTGCCGCCAGCTAGGGCCCACGGCAGACGCGGTCATGCGCAAAAAGTTGACGCTCGGCATCACTTTTTGGTCAACGAGCACAATGATTTTGTTGATGTCGCCGGCAGCCAACGATTTGTCGGTTTTGATCGCGTCGATCACATCCCCAGACAGACGTTTGATGAAAGCCTCAGGCGTGTCGTCTGCGGCGAAAGCGCTGGTAAGCACACCCCATATCAGCATTGCGCCAGCCATCAGGCGCAACCAGCGATTAGGCGTAAAAGAAAGGTATTGCATAGTGGATTGAAATAACTCTGGTGGGGCGCATCATCTCAGCTGAAGACCAAGCATGACCAAGACTTAAAAACGAAGACGCATCTTAAATGCAAACCCAATTACTTGGCAGGCGCGGGGTTGGCAGACGGATCGTCGTTGCTGTCATCTTCATCTGGCGGGTTACCGTCGTAGATCTGGGAGCGTCGGTATTGCAAATACGCGTCGCGGGTGAAGCTGTATTTGTCAATCGATGCCTCTTCCAACATATTGCCTGACTTGAGCAACTCTGCGCGCTTACTCACCAAGCGCAACGCAAACACCTGATTGCGTGTGGGAATATCATTGATGTATTGGGTAGGGCTAACCGCAAAATCCACCGGCAAACTAGCGCCGTCACGCAAAGTAGATGGACCAAAAAGCGGTAACACCAAATACGGGCCATTAGGCACACCCCAATAGCCCAAGGTCTGACCAAAATCTTCAGGGTGACGCTCGAGCTTAAGGTATGTCGCGACATCGAATATGCCGTAGATACCAAATACCGTGTTGACAACCACCCTGCCTAAAGACTCTGCCGTGTTGAGGGGCTTGAGTTGCAACAAATTGTTGACCGTCGACCACATATCGGCCAAGTTGTTGAAGACATTGCGCACGCCAGTTTGAATGAGGTCAGGCACGACGTTGCGGTAACCGGTAGCGACAGGTTTTAAAACGTTGTCATCGACCTTGTCATTGAAACTTGCCACGCTGCGGTTCATAGACTCCCAAGGATCTTTGGGGTTTGCGCTGGGCGCAGACGCGCAACCAACCAGTAGTAAGCTGGCGGCTAACGCAATATGGCTAAGTTGGCGTTTCACTTAGAACCCGATGCAGGCGTTGGTTCAGCCGCTTTGTTGTACAAAAACTGGCTGATCAGGTTTTCTAGCACCACTGCCGATTGGGTCGCTTGGATACGGTCCCCAGCTTTGAGGTTATCTGCTTCAGAACCCGCTTCAATGCCGATGTATTGCTCGCCCAATAAACCAGAGGTCAAAATTTTGAGTGAACTGTCTTT